>JBIJDE010000109.1:0-11670 GCA_044344305.1 Armatimonadota bacterium | reverse complement strand
ATAAATGCAGAAAAAGATTGTGAGTCTGAAAAATTCAACTTAAAAGGCGGAGTTAAAATTGCCGGTATGTTGAATGCCGGTGAAATTACTATCGCATATGATGGTGATAGTAGTGTAAAAGAGATTGGCGGTGAAATAATTAAGATCAAGGAGGGTGATTTGTCGCTGAATAATATTTTTGAAGCAATATTAATGCCATTTGTCAAAAATGTAAATGAAAAAAAGATGATTATTGATACTATCGAAGGCGATGATATCAATCTTTCAGATGTAATTGTACGAGTTATACGGGGACGTAAAATCTACATCGGAGAAGGTTGTGAAATTGAAAATATTGAATACAGTGAAGTTTGTTACATAGATACTAACGCAAAGGTGCAAAAGAGTACAAAAGTAGGTTAAAGCAATAACTGAAAACCGAAAACCGAAAACTTGTCCAATTTATTTGGATTATGGTATTTAAATGAAATAAAAGTAATTATTTGTTGCAACAATTTGCTTAGTTTACTGGTATTAAGTGATATAATAAACCAGCACTTTTTAGTGGTTAATTATGTCTAAAATATCATCCATTGTTATAAGTGCAACAGGAACATATCGAATAATCCGTGGCGGAGGTTCCTGGGCGAACAATAGTGAGAACTATGGCCGTTGCGCTTTCCGTACAAAGAATACGCCTACTATTCTGGATAGCACTATCGGCTTCAGATGTGTATCAAACACAACTGGACCGTAATCTATACCTGATATAAAAAAGAAAATCCCCGCTTGAAAAAATGATAGCGGGGATTTTTGTTTGAGAAAATGGCTTAAAAAGTCATCAATTATCCCCGAAAACTTTCCGGTGTTGTGCCAAAATAGGTGCGAAATCGGCGGCAGAAATGTGAGGCGTCGGGGAATCCGACGGACTTGCCTATTTCGTAAACCGGCATATCGGATTGAGTCAATAATTCGGCGGCGCGTTTCATGCGCAGGTTAAATAGTCGATCCATGATGGTTTCACCGGTTATTGATGGATACATGCGAAAAAGGGTGCGTGTTTTCATATTCACCAGATACGCGATATCTTCAATCTTTATCTGATGCGACAGGTTGTCGGTAAGGTATTCATCAATCACTCGTATCAGGTTTACCTCGGTTAGTTGTGGCACTTCTTCTATCTGGGTGTTTTCTGTCAGTGTTAATATTTGTGATAAAATCAGTGACATTCGCGCTATTACCCGGTCGCGCCATCCTGGTTTTTCTGCCCGGGAATCTATTAATAACCCATAAAGTTCATCCAGCATATTGGGCCAGGTGGGCCAATTTTGCGGAACTTTCACAGGCAATTCGTTATCCATCTTAAACCATATCAACATACGGGTCCATGGTTCTTCTGCCTCTGCCCATCCATGTGGCGATGCCGGTGCATGCAGCAATACTGCCCCAGGACCTAATCGCTGTGGTTTACCGATGTTATAGGTGCTGGAGCCGGACAGAATAAGATGGCTTTCGTAATAAGCATGCATGTGCGGAACCGTACCCATACGGGCAGGCAAAATATCCGGGTGAATGTCGATTATATGCACATTGCGTCCCAGCAATCGAAATACCGGACACACCATGGTAATTCGGCGGCACAAAAATCGCATCTCTGGTATTGATATTTCATTAATCTGGTGACTGTTCATCATCTGCTTCCAATATTGTTGGCGTAAATATACCATAAAAAGCGTAAAAACTATATAGTGGATAAAAAAGTGTAAGAGTTTATAATTTTTAGTTTTTTACATCGATTAATAGGATTGAAAAGATAAAAATTTCTTAAGTGGTTATCATGAAAGATATAATATCATCATAGAATGACATTAATGATGAAAGATTATTTTCGTGCCTTTCGTGTAATTTCGTGGTTAAAAAATATTAATCAGTATTGTTGCGTAGAACTTGTTTTTTATATTTGTTTTAATCTTTTAATCCTGTTAATCGATGTAAAACAATAATGCAAAAAATGTTCACTTTTCATTGACATCATCATTCCATAAAAACTACAATCTATACTAATCGATAAATGGGGTGATAATTGTGGTGAATAAGCCGGCGGTTGTCTTTATTGGTGCGCATCCTGATGATATTGTCAGGTGTGCCGGAACACTGTTTTTATTGAAAGATCGATATCAGGTGCATGACTTTTGTATATGTTCGGGGCAACGTGGATATGAAACGGCAACTGGTGGGTATGCAACTGTAGATTACCCACCGCGGGCAGATGTTGGCGCGGAGAGAATTAAAGAAGAAGAGAAAGTTTGTGTTATGCTGGATGCTGAACTGAAGGTTTTTGATGAGATAGATGGCGAGATTTTTGCACATCGCGGAATATGCATGGAAGTTGCAAACGCTTTATCGCAAATTAAACCGGTGGCAGTATTCACTCACTGGGCAATGGAAAAACCTGACCATGCGGCAGTATCGGAAATTACTCGCCACGCGTTACACCTGGCAAATATTTTCTGGACAACCGAGTTATATATGCCGATTCATGGTGGTGAATGTTACAAAGTGCCGCAACCTGATATATTTGTGAATATCACAAGGGTAATAGAACAGAAACTCGAATTAATAAAGGTATATAATAAACGCCTTGGACCGAATTACCCGGAAATGACCCGCTTGCAAAACCGGCATTATGGCCAACAGACCCAATGCGACTACGCAGAACCTTTCATCAGCGGATTAGCACAGGTAGGAACCCGTTGGAATAGAAAAGCTGGTTCTATTTTGTTTGATTTGTAAACAACTATTTCATAAAATTAATGTCAGATTGATAAAAAAAGGACTTTCGCTTTTATAGATATTGTAGGGGCAATCCCTTGTGGTTGCCCGGTAATTACTGAATATAAGTGAAAGTTCTATAAAAAAGGAAACATAATGAACTTAATCACAGAAATTGCTCACCATTTGCCATTAACTATATTATCGTTACTGGTATTGGCTTTATTGTTTACTACTCAGGTAAACGCTGTTGACGAACCAAAGACGCTGTTGTTGTGGGCAGATGGTGCTCCTGAAACAAAAGGAGATAAACCGCAAGATAAACCAGAAATAATCGTTTATTTGCCTGCGCCATAAAAAGCGACTGGTGCCGCGGTGGTGATATGTCCTGGCGGCGGATACGGCGGATTAATGATGTCTTATGAAGGACGTGATATTGCGAAATGGCTGAACGGTATGGGGATAGCCGGAATTGTGCTGAAATACCGCGTTATGCCATATCGTCATCCTTGTCCAATGCTTGATGGTCAGCGCGCTATGCGTATAGTGCGTAAAAATGCAAAGGCGTGGGGGATAAAGCCAGATCATATTGGCATCATGGGATTTTCCGCTGGCGGTCACGTTGCCTCTACCGTTGGCACGCATTTCGATGCTGGCAATGCGAAAGCGAACGACCCGATTGAACAGGTAAGCAGTCGTCCAGATTTTATGATACTTATCTACCCGGTAATCACCATGGGTGAGAAGGGACACGCCGGTTCTCGCAATACCCTCTTGGGACCTACTCCGACCCAGGCAGAGATTGATTTTGTATCTAACGAAAAACAGGTAACTGCTGATACTCCGCCAGCTTTTCTGGCACATTCGAAGAAAGATAGCGCAGTTAGCGTTGCAAACAGCCAGATGTTTTATGACGCATTGATTAAGAATAAAGTAAAAGCGACATTTCTGGAATTATCAACCGGCGAACACGGCCTGGGATGCGGCAACGGACCGGAGTGGAAAGCCTGGCAGGATGCGTGTGCGGAATGGCTGAAAGCTGATATAATTAAAAATTAAAAATTGAAAATTAAAAATGGCAAATTACGAATTACGAATTACGAATGTTCTTGCAAAACCTTTTTTTTAAATATTTAGGTATGAAGGTTTGTGGTAAGCGAAAACCACCCCGACCTTCGGCCACCCCTCCTTGTCAAGGAGGGGAGTTTATAATAAAGGTATTGATTATTAAAGCAGCCATTATTTTATCAAGAAACTACCATAACTCCCCTCCTTGACAAGGAGGGGGTAGGGGGTGGTTGGGTTGATTATATATTTAGTATGGTTTTGCAAGAGCCTCTACGAATTGTGAATAATTAGTTTAAATTCTGTAAAACTTCTCTCCTCTTAAGGGGTTGGGAGAGGTAGTTAAATATAAAAGGGGAAATATCATGAGCTATCCTATAACTTACAGTCGTCAGACTGCTCCTAAAGTTGGGGCGGTTTATAATGCCATTGGTGCGTTCAGCACTCCGGGTAAGGAGTTGGCGGAGAAGAAATTCACTGCTTTGTTTGAACAGTTGAAGGCTGATGGTGCTATTCACGCTGAATCGGTGTTAGTGTCGCGTATTTTTGGTCCGCATGAAGCTGCGAATATTGCTGATGATTTTGCGGCGAAGATGGTCGATGTAGTCATTATATATAACAGCGCATTTCCCAATGGCCATGTATTCCCCACCTTTGCGACACACCCCAATCTTAGCCGCACCCCGATAATTATCAGCGCGGATTACGAGGCAGAACTGGGTGACCGCGAGTGGACTACTAACGCCTGGTGCGGTGTAGTGATGAATAATTATGTTGCACAGCGGATTGGCAGATATTTTCGACCGTTGCCCGGCGACCCCGCCAGCGAGGAATATCGCGATGAATTGCAGATGCTTTTGACGGTTTACCGCGCGGTAGGCGTGTTACGCAAAGATTTCATCGGTCGCTTTGGCGATGCACCCGGCGGTTTCCACTCGGCTACAATGGACCAGTTTCTGTATCTACGCACCTTTGGTAGCAAACAGGAAAATGTCGACCTGCAGGCGTTGATGGATACCTATAAATCAGGCAAAGCAAGCGGATATAATGGCGAAGTTACATTTAACGACGCTGATGTAAAAGCGACCATGCTGGAAATGACGACAGGCCGTGCTTGCCAGATTAGCGAAGGGCATTTGGAAAAAGGCGCGCGCTTGTACCATTCCTTCAAGGCGCACATTCAGGCAAATGGTTTCACTTCAGTTGCGGTAAAATGCTGGCCCGAGCTGGAAATTGCCGCTTGTTTCCCAATGACATGGCTGATGACCAAAGGTGATGTTTGGGCTGCTTCATGCGAATCAGACGTTCCGACTCTGGTGATGCAAAGTCTGGCGGCGCAAATCACCGGCAAACCCGCCGCTTGCCTTGATTTCGTGAATTATACCGGCCGCAGTTCCTGTGTTGAACTTGGTCATTGTGGTGTTGGCATTGCCGGATTAATGGGTGAAGGCGAGGCAATCGCATATAAATCACCCGACCGCCAGGGTGGTTCGCCAGACCACGCCCCGGCATTAATTGGGCAATTCCAATACGGGCCAAAAACCGGAATCGCTATTACCCAGACGATGGAAGGCAAACTAAAAATTCTCGGTTTTACCGGCGAAAGCAGTCCGGAAACCGCGCAGCATAAACTATACAGCGCATCCGATGTGCTGGTGAAAGAATATAAATCTCTCAACGGTTTAATTTTACAACATGGATTCCCACACCACCTCGCCGTCGCCATGCGCGATATAACCCGGGAAATAGGTGAAGTTTGCACACTGTTGGGAATCGAGTATTTCACACCGTAAGTAAACGTGGCGTCGGATGAAGAGAGAAATTTGGAAGAGTGAAGAGAGAAAAACGTGGCGTTACCGTCCCGGTGACGATAAAATGTAGAGACGCAAGGCCTTGCGTCTACGATGATAACCTAAATTTATTTCCGGTTCGTCCTCTTTCCGAGCGAGACGCTCTGACCACCTCTCGAATGAAGAGAGTGTCTAAGGGGACTGGCTTGAATACTGCAATTACCAACATACTTTCAATCACTAACAAACACAGTATTTGTGCCTGTACCCGCTTTAGAAGAGAGAAATTTGGAATAGTGAAGAGTGAAAAACGTGGCGTTACCGTCTCGGTGACGCGTATAACAAGAAAAAGGGAATGAGTTAATACTATGCCTAAAAAACAAAAATTAATAGCTGGCGCAATACTGCAATTTGATTTTCCTAAATTGCCGGAGACGCTGTTTGCCATGTGTCAGCAGGAAAATAAGCCTGTTGCACGGATGCAGGTGAGTTTGCCGACGAATTACAATTTGGATAAATCATTTCCTATTATGGTATTTCTGCATGGCGGTGCAGGAACGCAGGGGACTATTTGCGACGCTGAATATGTGCGGTGTATAGTCGGCGACAAAGATATCATTGGCGTTTCGTTGCCATTATTTAAGAAAGAGACTGACCCGCAGGAAGTGCATGGCGGTATTCTGATTCAGGCTTATGATGATTACCCGATTATCAGCAAATGTTACCAGGTAATGCTGACACAACTATTCAGCGTAGTTCCTAATATTGCCCATGGACAGGGAACAATAGGCGGTTTTTCCAATGGCGGTCACACCACCGCGTTATTGCTTTCCGCTGTTGACCCGTTTATTATTGAACATTTTAATAATTTTTACCTGATAGATGGCGGTATTATAATAACCAGCGGACATAAAACAGCAATAAAAAACAAAAATTTCCTCATAATGGTTGGCGGAAGTCGAAAAGAAAAAGAACGACGAATGATGCTGAATTTTGTCGAGAATGGATACAGACACTCAAAGAAAATGGGTGTGAGTTGCAAACTGGTTAAAATGCCCGGCGTAGAACACGCATTCCCGGATGAATATATTTCCACTCTCCAAAAATGGGTACGAAAAATGCTGCAGTTAGAGATGAAGTAAAGTAGAATTTAACCACGAAATACACGAAAGGCACGAAAAGTTTGTAAGGTTAATAAAGATTTTTTTACTGATAATCAATTATGATACTTTTTCGTGTATTTCGTGGTTAAAATATTCTATTTTTAAAATGAATCTTTGCCACCATTTCCCCCTCTGTGCTATTTGCTAAAATGATGATACAATATGCGCATAATGGCAATGCCGTGCTTCTCCCTAATTTTTCGTATGGCATAGGCTAAACCGGAGGAAATTGATGTTTAAACAGAATACTGTGCGAATTTTGTTGTTCGCCTTATTGGCAGTGATGATGGCAATGCCGTCTTTTGCAGCTACCACACCTTCAAAAACTTTAGAGCAAGCTCGAAAATTCTATGATTTGAATCTGGATACGCAAGCAATTGACACCCTGCAGGGATTGATTAAAACGTATCCAACCGACCCTTCAGTGAATGAAGCAAATTATTGGCTTGGCCGTTGTATGGCCAGACAAAGCCAGTTTGATAAAGCACGAACCGCATACAACCTGGTTATTGCCAAGGCTGTTACACCAGAATTTAACAAATTAGTCGCCGAGACATATTTCCAGATTGGCGAAACATATCGCAACCAGGGTACTTATGATGACGCCCGTAAGGCATATCAAAACAGTCTGAAACGCAACAGCGATGACACCGGTCTGAATGTAAATTCACAGTATTGGCTGGCAGAATGCAGTTACCAGTTAGCTGGTGATGATGAAAAGTTATTGCGGGGAGCTATTTCTGATTACCGTCGAGTTACTCTTATTAAAGCTGACGACCCGTTAGTGCCATGGGCCCTTTATTCACTGGGTGATATTGAAATGCGCCTGGGAATGTATAATGAAGCAATTGCCGACCTGGAAGCGGTAGCTAAAAATGTTAAAGTAACTGATGACTTATACGCTGGAGCCAAGTTGTGGTTGGGTATGGCTTACGCCTCCCGCGCCCGCATTTCCACCGATGCTACCGCACAAAATGCTGACTATGATAAGTCGGTTAAATATTTCACAGCATTGCAAACAGATACCCGCGCAAGCAAATCTTCGCAGATTCAAGCCAAATTAAATCTGGCGCAAACCTTGTTTGAAATGAAGAAATACGATGATTCCGCCGCCGCATATACCACCGTCCTGGGCAGTCTGGACGCTACATCACGACAGGCGATTGAAGCTCGATTGCAATACGGACATGCATTGTATAATGGTTTAAAATACGCTGCATCCGCAGAAGAATACAACTCCGTCGCCGTCGCCGCAAAGACACAAAAAATGAGTGACCTTGAACAACAGGGGAACTACTGGCGTGGACACGCATCTTTTCAGCAGGCACATAATAAAGATAATTCACTCACCGCTACAGCGAAGACAGACCTGCCGAAGGCAATTGATTCATTCCAGAAATTTATTGCAATTGCACCTAAAGAAAACCCGCTGATTCCACGTGCTATGTTGCTAATCGCGTTCAGTTATGAAGATCTTGCCAATGCCGGTAATCCTGAAATGCGCACCAAGGCAGTGCTTGCATTTAATGAAATAAACAATAAATATCCTGCCAACAGCACAGTTGTTGCCAAGTGGTCTGACAAGGAACGCCGCGACCTGACAGATATTTATGGCGAGTCAGAAAGAGGTATCCTGCGCTTAACTCGTACCATGCCTTCTGCTGAAATTACCGGATTATTAGGTAGTCTACCGATGACGGGCAACGTAACCTGGAATGCAACATTGCAGGTAGCACGAGATAATTATAAAAATGCTAATTATACCGCTGCCCTTGAATCAGCAAAGAAAATTCTTGCTGATAACCCAACCGGCGATATTTATGTTCAGGCATCATATCTGGCTGGCGCGTCCAATCAGAAATTGAATAACCCGGACAAAGCGATTCCATTCTACAAACAGGCTTTAGATAAAGCTACTACCCCTGACCTGCGCGCTTACGCCCAACGCGGTCTAACCCTGGCATATCTTGATACTAAGAACTATAAAGAAGCCCTGGCATCTGCACAGGCTCTCGATGGTTTGGCATTGCCGACAACATCGACTGAGGCTGAAAAAATAAAAGAGAAAGCCGAAAGACTTATGTATCTGGCAGAAGCCTACGTTAACAACGGTATGAATGATAAAGCTGTTGAAACCTATAATCGCGTGGTTGCTGAATGTCCGAAGACTGACCTGGTTCCGTTGGCTCTAATGGGCGCGGCATGGGTAACTGAGAATAAAGGCGATCGCAAAGGTGCTGCTGATATTTACCGTAAAATCGTTGAAAATTATCCAGATGACAATAACCGCGTTTCCGAAGCATTCTTCCGTCTGGGCATCAACCTGGTCGAAACCGGCGATTTTACCGGCGCCATTGCAGCATTTAAAAACGTACCTGCCACCCACAAAATGGGTGCGCAGGCCGCTTATGAAATTGCATGGGCTTACCGTAAAATGACAGCAAAAGATGCTGACGAGCGCGCTAAATTTGATGCGTTATCCAACACTCAATTCCTTGCCGTTTCCAATGATTTCACAAAAGACCCGCTGGCCGTTGATTCACTTTATAGGGTGGGCGAGTATTGGTTATCTGATGAACATAAAAAGACTGATGATGCAATGCGCTACCTGAAACTGGCATTAGATAAAGTTACTGAAGTAGATAAAACATCAAAAGTTGCTGAGTTGTACCCAATAATCGCATACAAACATGGTGTTTGCGCATTATTTGAAAAACAGTATGACAAAGCGTCTGATTCTTTAGCTATTGCTGCTGATTTAATGTCGCGTACTGCCCCAACCAGCGATAATTACTCTGAAACATTATTCTGGCTGGCACAGGCATTAGAAAAACAGGGTAAAGACAAAGCCGTTCAAGCTCGATTGGCATACCTGAATTATATGGATAAGTTCCCGATAGGAACATACGTAATAGATGCTGCCACTGGTGCTGGTCGCAGTGCCTTAATGGGTAAGATGACCGAAACAAAGGCCGACCTTGAAAAAGCATTGGATATTTGCGAAAAATATGCATCACAAAATACCAGATTAGGCGATCGTGCAAAGAATAACGCTCCGGAAGCACAATATTATTTGGGTCAATATTATTTCGATAACGGAAATTATTCAGAAGCATTGACGAAATATATTGATATTATGCCGACAGTAATTAAACCGACAACATACGAACCATGGTATTCACAGGCGACATTGCAGATTATCCATTGCAGTATGAACCTTAAAAATACCCAGGCAGCACAAAATGCACTTAATCAATTAGTGCGTAACAGCAAAAATACCGAATCCGGTAAGAAAGCTGCCGAAGTTGCCGAGAAATACGGTTTGAAAATGCCAGAAATGGAGCCGTAAAGGCTTTTTAATAAACTGCCCCTTTTTCTTAAGATGGGGAAGGGGCAGTGAGTAAATATTAATTTTTTAGATGTTTTTTGAAAAATAAATAATTTTTCACCCATACACCGTTGACATTATTTAAAAACATCTGCTAAACTTAATCGTAATCCGAGTGCGTATGCAGTCGGATACTGTATATTTATTCGGAGGAAGCAAACATTAATAAACAACTTCGCGTTAATGACCGTATTCGCGTCCGCGAAGTACGTCTTATCGATGAAAACAGTCAGCAACTCGGCGTAGTACCGATTCGTGAGGCTCTTGATAAGGCGCGTGACGCAGGTCTTGATTTAATTGAAGTATCGCCAAATGCGAATCCGCCCGTATGTCGTATCATTGACTACGGTAAATTCAAATATGAACAGGCGAAAAAAGATCGCGAAGCGAGTAAACGTGCCAGCCACACCGAACTTGCTATGATTCGTTTGCGACCAAATATTGATAGCCACGACTTGGAAGTGAAACTGAAAAATACCCGTCGCCATATTGAAGAAGGCGACAAAGTTAGAGTCTTTGTCATGTTCCGCAGCCGTGAACTTTCTCACCCGGAAATCGGACGAAAGTTGCTGGAGAAGATGGTTGAGGATTTGATAGATATCGCTATCATTGAAAAGTCAATCGGAATGGAAGGCCGCCAGATGAGTATCATGGTTGCACCAAAGCCGAAAGTATTGCCAGTGAAACCGCCAAAGCCGCCGAAAGAAAAGGTTGCGAAACCTGCACCGGAACCGGCAGTCACTGAGTAAGTCATCGAAAACTGAAATATAAAAAGTTTTCACGGGCCTTACAAAAAGGCCCGTTACGCTTGTATAAAGCGACATCGGGGAGACCCGGAAAGGAGAACCAGCGCCGTGCCAAAAATGCGCACTCGCAAGTCAGCCTCAAAGCGGATGGAGTTCACCGGAACTGGCAAAGTCAAGTTCCGCAGCAACTTTAATAGCCACTTGCTGACCAGAAAAAGTTCAAAGCGGAAACGCCGCCTGCAAATGGCCAAAATCCTTGATAAGGGACATATGGCCGCAGTGAGAGCATTAATACCTTACGGTATGTAATGTCACTCATTTGAATTACAAGAGCCTGTGATATACAGGCCTCCGACACCCCGCAATCATGCGGTGGGAATCGTGACCAAGGAGAACTATTAAATGCCTCGTGTAAAACGTGGAGTCATGACCCATAAGCGCCATAAGCGCATCATGAAAGACGCAGCCGGTTATTGGGGCGGGCGTCATCGATTATACAAGACCGCTAAAGAAGCCGTAATGAAAGCCATGGACGACTCTTTCCGTGGTCGTAAACAGAAAAAACGCGATTTTCGTAACATGTGGATCGCACGTATCAATGCAGCTTGCCGTTTAAACGACATGTCATATTCACAGTTTATATATGGCTTGAACAAGTTAGGCATTGCAATCAACCGTAAGAATCTTGCAGAAATTGCCATCCATGATGCAGATACCTTTAAACTATTAGTTGACAAGGCAAAAGCAGCACTGGCTTAATAAATAAA
>JBIJDE010000552.1:0-3329 GCA_044344305.1 Armatimonadota bacterium | reverse complement strand
AAAATGTGCTGATGGCGGTTTTGCTGATACTGCTGGTGAAACGATAGGACAAACAAACCCTACCGCTGCCGCGATAGCACTTTTAACTCTGGCAGGTGGAGCAATTGATGACGACACAATTCAATTTTTATCTAATATGCAATCCCCCGCCGGTGGTCTCAAAGCCCATGAACTCGCAGATGGCGACCTGTTATCAACCTTCACCGGGATGATGACACTAATACAAAGTAATGCCTTAAACCGGCTGAATCTGCCCACCATCGCCCGTTTCACTGCCACCTGTGCCGATTCTGATGGTGGTTTTGCCGCCTGTCCTGATGATACACCTGATGTGGAATATACATTCTACGGTCTGGCAGTGTTAGGATTGTTAAAAGGTTTAATGGGGTGAAATGAAAAGTAAAATAACATATTCGGCAGCATTAAAATTTGCGACAGAAAAACATCGTGGTCAAATACGCAAAGAGGGGATTGAATATATCACTCACCCTGTTGCAGTAGCAGAGCTTCTAAAAAAACTTGGCTACGACATTGAATATCAAATAACGGGATTGTTTCATGATTTGTTGGAAGACACTGATGCAACTGATCAGGAGATATTATCATTATCAAACGATGATGTCTTAAAAGCTGTAAAGCTGCTTACTAAATACAAAGGATATATCATGTATGATTACATAAACAATCTGAAAAATAACCGTATCGCTTGCGTGGTGAAATTAGCTGACAGGTTACATAACCTGATGTCTGCCGGGGCGGCAGATGAAAAATTTATACGAAGATATATTAAAGAAACTGAAGATTATTATATTCAATTATCCACTGGTACTGAGTTTGAAGATGATATAAAAACGGTCGTTGAGAAGTTGAAAATAAAGCTAGAAGAATAATTCTCAAATCAAATTGATAAAAAAAAGAGGCGCAAAATGCGCCTCTAAAATTTCAAATTTTCACATTTCAATTTTACTCTTGCGCCGGTGGTGCTGGCGGAGCTTCTACCGCTTTCTTTTGCTGTACCACATTGCTGATGGTTTTGCTGGCTCCGCGGTGAACCGGGTCCATGTTCATGCATTTTTTCGGGCATACTTCAACGCATACTCCACATACCACGCATTTATACGGGTTCATGGTCCAGGTTTTAGTCGCGCGTTCCACCACAATTGCGTCGGCAGGGCATTTACGCTGGCACATACCACAATAGATGCACGCCTCTTCATCTATGCCTACCAGGTTGCCACGGGCTTCTGCAAATGGTTTGCGGGTAGTGAATGGGTAAAGCCGTGTTGATGGGCCTTTCATGAAGTTTTTTACTATATTATGCAGCATTTCAAGCATGGTTGTATTCTACCTTTCCGTGCAACTGATGCATGGGTCAATGGACAACACAATTACCGGTACGTCGGCTAACTGGCAACCGGGCAACATGTGGATTAACGGCGGGATGTTTGCGAATGTCGGGGTACGGACACGAACGCGGGAGAGGTTTTTTGTCCCATTTGCGCGCAGATAATATAGACACTCACCGCGCGGCTGTTCGATTCTGGTGACAACTTCGCCATCTGGGAACCCTTTCACTGGCACTGCGATATCTCCGGCGGGCATTTTTGCAAATGCCTGGCGGATTAGATCCAACGCCTGATATACTTCGCGAACACGTACTACTGTACGCGCATAACAATCGCCATCATTCTCTACGATTGTTTCCCAATCTAATTCTTCGTATGCGGCATAGTTAAGGCTGCGCATATCCTGGGCAAGACCACTGGCGCGGCCAACCGGACCTACAGCACCTATTTTATATGCAACATCTTTTGGCAATACACCAACACCTACGAGACGATGCTTAACAGTATAATCCTTCAGGAATACCTGCTCCATATCTTTCATTTCTTTTTCAACTTCGTCAACCATATCCAACACCTGACGTTGCAGGTCGGCGGGGATATCGCGGCGGAGACCACCGATGATGTTAGTAGAAATCATGATGCGGCTACCGGCGGTTGCTTCCATCATATCAATAACACGTTCACGGGCGCGCCAAGCCTGCATAAATAATGATTCGAAACCGAATGAGTCTGCCAGCAGACCGAGCCACAGCAAGTGACTGTGAGTTCGGTGCATCTCGCCCCAGATAACGCGCAAATAACGTGCGCGGTCAGGAATCTGCAAATCCATCATTTCTTCTATACCGTGACAATAATTTAATGCGTGCATGAAACTGCAAATACCACAGATACGTTCAACCACATATATCATCTGGTGCATATCTTTGGTTTCTGCCAATTTCTCTAATCCACGATGTACATAACCGATGGCAGGAATTGCTTCAATTACTCTTTCATCCTGCATTACAAGTTTTAATTGCAGCGGTTCAGGCAGTACAGGGTGCTGTGGTCCAAAAGGTATAACGCTTGTTTTTGTTTTCATTGCCCCTTACTCCTTGCCTTTCTCAATTACGATAATCTGTCCGCCACAAGCCATTGGCGCATCAGGAGCACCATCGCTCAACAGCAATTTTCCACCGTAATCCAGCACTAAATCAGAAAATTGTACACCGAAAAGATCTTTTATTTCATTTTCAACCAACATGGCGCAAAAGAATACTTTTGAAATACTTGGAATAGTGAGTCCTTTTGCCACATGTAGTTTATATTGTTTCAGAACCAGGTCTTTATCGTAGTGATAATAGATATCAAGTGTGTCACCGTTATCTACACAACTGGCAGTCACGAAACGGTAACCCTGAATCTCCATATCCTGTGCAGAATGCAGTATACCATCGATATCAAGATAGGTAACATTATGTAACATTATTCGCCCTCATTTGTAGTTTGTTTGCGTTCTTCCAATCGGCTGAGCGCGGTGACGATACCGTCGATAATCGCTTCCGGTTTTGGTGCGCAACCAGGTACATAAGCATCAACCGGTAATACCTTATCAACGCCGCCAAGAACGTTATAACAATCGCTGAATATGCCGCCGGTGCAACCACAAGCACCAATTGCCACTACCGCGCGCGGCTCCGGCATTTGGTCGTAGATATTTCTTAATACCCGGGCATTGCGATGATTGACTGAGCCGGTTACTACCAACACGTCAGCATGTTTTGGGTTACCGACATTAATTATTCCAAACCGTTCAACATCATAAATAGGTGTCAGGCAGGCTAAAACTTCAATATCGCAACCGTTACAACTGTTGCAGTCAAAATGCACAATCCACGGTGATTTTTTTCTTGATTCTTTTATAATTCCCATTTACTTTTCCGCCTATTTCGCTAAATACAACCAAATGATATTGGTTAGCGCGGTGCCCAGTCCAACAATCCC
>JBIJDE010000108.1:0-11727 GCA_044344305.1 Armatimonadota bacterium | reverse complement strand
CGTCATTAATCAGCACTGACAATTTCAATGAAACCGCTATTCGTGAAGACTTGCAGAAAACACTGGAAATAACGAAAAAATATAATGTAGCCACTGAAATAGCAATGAAAGATGTCCACACCATTGCCAATGACCCAACAAGGTTGCCACGGTGGGTGGCGATAGCGCGAGAAGAAGTTGCCAAGATTTATGGGTAATCAGTTGGATGTAAGAGTGTAGTTTTATACACATTTTATCAATTTAGCTTTTTACAGGACTTTCGCTTTTAATCGGTCGGATTTGACTGATTAGAAAGTGAAAGTCCTGTGGTTTTATTCATTGCTGATATTATCGCATCCCAGTCGGTATGCTGTTGTTTAACACGGGTGAATGGCTTTGTTATTTGTTTGCAGCGTTCACTATGTTCTATTTTTAAATAATCCATGTCGATATTTACACCAGGAAGTGGCCAATCTTTACAAGTAGATTGAACGCGTTCGTTCATTGCATTCATAAGCCTTTTATCAAAGGATAACACTTCGTCTATAAAATCTAAAATCGGCAAGCTGAACTGTCCATATTGGGCACTCCAGATGGGGATGCCATCTTCCTTAAATTCGCGATTATCCCAATTAATAAACATTGAAGTACCATCTGTCCACATGTGAATTATTGGGGGACTTGTTAAATAACCAAGATCAAGTTTTCTGTCATGTAGCCATCCAGTAGCCAGATTGGCTGTTTTCCTATCGCCATTTTTATCACTCCAATTATCTACATTTCTTAAATATTTCAAACTATCTTGTCCTGGGTTAAAATGTTGAAGAATAGACTCCGGAACCGGTTCAAGTATACTGGGAACTATTTCCAGCAGGTCTTCCCATAATCGAACTGCGAAGTAATCAACATAAGGCTGTTTCAGTAATTCTCCTTCTGATTGATAATGATTTATGAAATCATCATGGTAGCGTAGCAGTTCATCCTCACCCATTTTTAACCAGTACCAACTGTCAGTTAACCCAAACCATGATAGTGAATAATCACCTTCTTCTCCAAATAATGCAATATCTTTTATAGGTTTTAGTTGAAAATTAAATAACATGATATTTCAAAAAAGTTCTCAACTAAAGTGCCCGCATCAACAATGGCACTGCTGTCAGCAATGAAAATGCTGCCAGGGCGGGCCGACTGACCAGGGCGGGATCCCATTTTAGTTTTTGCATTAATAGCGGCAAAAGGCTGCCTGTTAATACTTGCAGGGTCAGTACAAGCCAAATAGTGATGAATACGGCAAATGGTGAAGCGTTTCCGCCAATGATAAATGCAAATATGCCACCTACAACACCGGCAGCCAATGCTATGACTGCACCCAACGGCCATTGTCGCTGTAACAGCATCAGCAGGATATCACCGACGGATTCCTCGGCATTGATGCCCATTTGTACGGCGGCTGCAGCCTGACCGCCTAACTGCACACCGAGTAATAGAATTAGTGGCAGCAGCGCTGTTAGCGAGTTCGCAATGTCAAAGTTATAGTAGAGAACAATTGATGTGAAAACACCGACAACGCCAACGCCTAATACCCATGGCATGCGGTGAGTTGCACGATGCCAACTGGAATCGTCCATGTCGCCTTCATCACTGGTACCGCTAACTCTGCTGATATCTTCCTGCGATTCTTCGTGTAAAACGTCCAACACGTCGTCAACGGTGACAATGCCGCGCAGGATGTCATTATCATCAACAACCGGTATTGCCAACAAATGGTAATTATTCAGAATTCGCGCGCATTCTTCCTGGTCGTCATTTACATTCACCTTCATGACTGAACTATTAATCATTCCTGCGACAAGTTTATCATCTGGTGATGTTATTAATTCCCGCAATGATAGCACACCTTCCAGTTTGCCATCTTCGTCAATTACATAGGTATAGTATACCGTTTCAGCGTCTGGTGACTGGCTGCGTAATTCTGCGATAGCTTCTCCGACGTTAAGATTTGCGCTGACCGCCACAAATGCGGTGGTCATACGGCCACCGGCAGTGTCTGGTTCATATTGCATCAATTCGCGAACGTCTTCTGCCTCATCTTCTTCCATCATGTTCAGCAATCGTTCTGCGTGGTCCTCATCCATTTCACCCAGCGCGTCGGCGGCTTCGTCGGGTGGCATTATTTCCAGAATGTCGGATGCGCGTTCGTCATCGATTGCTTCCAGCAATTCCGCCTGCATTTCGTCTTCGAGGAATGACAGGGTATCTGCCAGGGTTTCATTATCAATACGCGCCAGCACTTCGCTGCGGTCTGCCGGAGCAAGTTTTTCCAGTATGTCGGCTATTTCCGGTGCTGGCAAGTCGCGTAAACCGCGGGATGAGATATTCAACTTAACTGAAGACCAGTCGGATTCCAGATTTTCAACGTAGTTCCAGGGGATTATTTTCTCGGATAATTGATTGCCAGTTAGTTTGGCTATGAATCGTGCGGGAATCTCCAGGCTCATACGGCGCAGAATTCCAGCCGCGCTGATATCTGCACCAATTAAACGCAGGTCGTCACCATAATTTACAAATTGAAGGTCGTTAATGCGGACAATTTTTCTACCGTTAGTATCAACAATCTGTTTATCCAGAATGTCACGTTTCAGCAGGGTCATTTCTTCGGATATAGTTTCGGTTATGGTCTCTTTGCGGGTGTTTTTAAGGTTTAACGAATCTGTTGTTATGGAGTTAATCTGATCCCATTGAATGACAACCGCACCGCGTCCACGACGGGCGAGAACAAGCGCCTCGACGCGTGGAAACAGGTCGATTGTGGTCAGCACCATATCTTCTAACCAACCCATGGTGACGCCGTTGACATCACGTACTGGCCGGTTCAGCAAATGCGCTAAATATAACATAAAACCACCTATGTTTCACCGGCTTTACGCCGGCGGCATGAGGTGGCGAGGTTAATACGCATTATGCTGTTGTCAGATTATGCGCTTACCTCACCCCCTGTAGGGTTACCTGATTGTCGATAAATACTGTAACTGTCGTCCATTTATAAATGGGCCGGCGGTCCACACGGTCCAACACTATTGTCGGTAAACCTTTCCGCTTCCCCATATTTGCGCTACGCGGTTTTTCTTTACTACCCGCAATAGCACCTTTGTTTCCTGTTCAACTCCGATGGAATTGCGCAAGATAATTGTTATCTCTCTGGTATCACCGCCGGAATCAATTGTTGTTGACCCTAACGGCACTACATTATATCCTTCGCTGACAAAACTGTTTTCTCCTGCTGGTATGCATTCAATAACATCATAATGTATGCGATTATTCTTTTTTCCGACCATTCCAGTAGGTACTAAAACCCTGGCATCAACCACCCGGTACATGCCGGAGTTAGCAGAGAATTTAAATTTTATTATTCTGCCAATATTAACAGCGGTAATTTCTTTTGCCATGTCATTATAGAGAGATGGATTCTTTTCGTCTACTGCTGTGGCAGATAAAGTTGTGAAATTTAATTGTGGAACCATTGTTTGCCAGTAGATAATTATAGAAATTGCGATAATAACGCAGTATATGCCAAAGTAATGCAATTTTCCTCGTTTGACGATATCCATTAAAAAAACTATTGCGATATAGCCGCTTATTGCAGCAGTGAAGAAACCAATAATAAGTGATGTTGTCGGTAAATCAGTTCCCTGCGATATCAGTTTCTTTAAATCAATCAGTCCACCACCAAGAATTACTGGCATTGACAGTAGAAATGAAAATCGCGGTGCGGTTTCTCTATCCATTCCGCGAATAAGACCACCGGTGATGGTGCTGCCACTGCGAGATACGCCGGGTAGTATTGCGAATGCCTGGAATAAACCTACCAGCACAGCATCCCAGACTGTAATATTTTTAATCTGTTTCTCACCTGTTGGCCGTGAAGAAATCCAAAATAACATTGTCGCAGTAAGTAAAAGCAATGCAGCCGTAAGTGGAATATTTTTAAACACTGAACTAAAAAAATCTTTAAATAAAATGCCGAATATGCCAGCGGGAACAGTGCCGATAATAAGCATTGCGAAAAGACGGGAAAATGCATTTTCTTTCCAGGCTTTGGCGGGGGACATTGCTAATTGCAGTCCTCCCAAAATAAGCATCTTTACATCTTTGCGGAAATAAATCAACACGGCAAGAAGTGTCCCCAGATGTAACAAAACATCAAATGAGACAGTATCACTTTCCATGAGATGCAATTTTAGAAAATGGCTGGCAAAAACTAAATGAGCAGAAGAAGAAACCGGTAAAAACTCGGTTAATCCCTGTACAAAACCCATTATAGCAGCCTGAATAGCAGTTAATATCATTTATGTTCACCTGATAAATTTTAATTATTACCACTGAAAAGTACCAAAAATGAGATAATTTTGCAAGGTGATATTAAGCTGCTACAAATTTTTAAAAATTTCTATACAACACTACGCCATAAGAATTTAAAAACAATGATAATAAATAATCATTGTAAATAATGAATCACATCTCCTTGACCATCACTACATATAACTTTAAAATTGTTGCATTCTAATAATATCAGGAATAAAAATATGATTTATAAACCTTTGTCTGGTTCCATGTGGGATCCTTCGGTGTTTTTTGATAACGAGCTATTTTATGCGGTTATGATGTATAACCCTGACGGGAATAGCACCAATGCGGATTTGTTTGCCGGTTGTCCTGATGGACTGGCGGCGAGTTGTGGATTGATCGCTGTATCTGACGATGGAGTTCATTGGCGTGATGGCTGGATTGTGACCCCTGAACCTTTTGCTGCTGATGGCAACCGCTATTTCAAGGCATTCATTGCAAAACTCGGTGACATGTTTATTATGAATCATGGAGTCCAACAGGCTGACGGACGCCAGGATATTCTACGTTTTTACGAATCGAATAATCTTCATGAATGGTTACCGCTGTTCAACAGCAACCCGGACTCACAGTGGTATGAAGTTGCCGGTCGATGGGACCACATGTATATGCTGCCCAAGGATGAAAATGATCCAACCGCCGGTTATTGGGGGTATCCTGTGGCGACCACCAGACCAGAACTTCCGCGAGCAATGGGTATGATGGAGTCAGTCGATGGACGAGAGTGGACGATATTATCCCCACCTGAAGTGCTATGGGGTGATATACCAGAGATGAACCTGGAGATAGGCGGATGCGAGAAGATTGAAGATAAATATATCATCATTGGCGGACAGCTACATTATCTCAGTACCGGATATTCCATGTATACCCTTATCAGCGATCACCCCTGCGGACCATTCCGACCTGACACCGAGGCATTTCGTCTTTGCGGCACATCATCCTCCGCTTGCGGATGGGGAGTTTCTTTTCTGGCGGCATGGTGTCGTGGGAAAAATGGTGAAAAACTGATATCTAATTATATCTCGGTGCCATCCGGCACCTGGATGCTGCCTTTGCGTAAAGCGGTATTCTCAGACGGTCATCTGCGTCTCGGATGGTGGGATGAAAACGATATTCTCAAAGGCAAAATAATTGAACCAGAGATAAATGATGTCCCAATTGAAGTAACGGGTAATAACTCGCATATTATCGAATGGCTGCCATGCGAGTTCAATCTTAACACTGGTGTAATTATTGAAGGAATTATTTGCGCCAATTCAAATGGCGTAAATTCTGCGGCAGGTTTTGCTTTTTCAGAAAAAAATGAAGGAGTGATAGAAATTCGAATGGGTATTGGCAAACCGGATAAATGTGAAACCCAAATTGGACGATGGAATATTATAACAGGGTTCAGTTGCGAAGACGTTACCGGCAAAGGATGTGCCACAGTACGTGGTATAGAAAATAATACCAGTCACCGTTTTCGTCTGCTGGTACGTCATGATATTTTTGAATTATATATTAATGACCTGCTGGTGCAAACCTACGCATACCGTCCACAAGGTGGTCGCATTGGACTGATTGCTTCAGAAGCAAATGTTAATTTCAGCAATATTATTGCGTACAATATGACGCTATAATTTCATCAAGGTAATCAGCAACCCAATTGGCATATTTTGCCATACTGGCAGTATTCGGATGGACACCATCTGCCAGATCGGATAATTTTAGAATGTTTGTTCCGTTTACATAATGACACCATGGATAATCTGCCGCTGCATTTTTTATGGCGATACGATAATCGTTAAGATTGTGACCAACAACATTTCTGTTATTAGCATTCGCCATAACGATAGGTGATTGAGCAATAATTACCGCATCTGGCAAATATTCGTGGAGCAAGTTGAGGATACCCTTGTAGGTTTTGGTAAATCGGTCAGTATTCATTGGGTCCGGTCCCTGAAAATCATTAACTCCAATTGCTAACCATACTATTTCCGGTTGGTAAGAAGCGATGCGTTTTACGGTTTCCGGCAATTTAGAGGCATCATCCTGCAGGCGTTTCCATCCAGATGCTTCGAAAGCAATATCATATTTCTGGCGCAGCAAAGTACCCCATGCATGAATACCGGGTATGTCGGCATTTCCACCAGCGGCGATAGAGTCGCCATAGATTACCATTCGTTTTTTTAGTGATTCACATGATTGAATTAAATAAAGCGGAGCATCAGAGAAAATTGAACGAATTATATAATTTTTCGGAATACCACCCCATGAACAGTTGGATTGCATAGAGTTAATAACCGTGATTTTATTTTCACCCGGTGGCAACGACAATGGCACTAAACGAGTCTTTTCATTTTCTGATAGTGGCGGTAATTGCAATATAACATCATTTCCACATAACACCACCGGGGTAACCATTTCTCCATAATGAGCATAATCTACCGCTTCAAAAACCAACATAGTAGCACTGGTAATGAACGAGAAATTTGCGTGGGATGAACATTGGTAACCATCTACATCCTTCCGCCATTCAAGATTATTGTTAAGATGGTGAATATTAATGCGTTGACGCAGTGAAATTGTGGAATAACTGGATAATGAAAAATCGTCAACGAATCCTTTATCCCATGGCAAGGTTATAATTGGAACGGAATGTAGTGATTTATATTTCAATGCAGAATCTCCAAATGCTCTTTATTATGCGCCGGTGTTTTATAATAGCATTCTATTGCGCAAGCAGGCAAAATTAAGTTATTGAACATTATAGTTTGAACAATTCACGAAAAACTATAATGAAAGATACGAAAAATAAGTATATTAAAATGTGAAAATTTATGCGATTATGTTGTATACATTGACTCTTTATTGTGGTAAAATGTATATTGTTGCAGGTAAACAAGTTTTTTGATGAAAATTATATTTCTCTCTGGAAAAACAGAATATTCTGAAGCTATTCATTCAGCAGCACATTTAAATGGTTATATAATATTACCAGCTGGAGATGTAGTAGCAGCAAAGAGGCTTTTAACAGGGCAATTTGGCGAGATATTAATAATTTCTGCCATGTCTTTGTCGTCAAATCAGGAAATGGATGATTTCATCATTGACCTTGTATCTATCAGGCAAATACCAATCATAATTTATGCTGATTCCAGTATTTATAATGGGATAATTTGTAATGAAATATTATCGCTTGATCTGACAGCAGAGGATTTAAAGTCAGCTATTACAAATTGTCGAAATAGATATATCAATCAACAGAAGATTATAGGTTTATTAATAAATCAGCGTAAATTTAAACAAAAAATTTCATTATTAGAGAAACGTTGGGATGATTTTATTTATAAAAATACTGCGCCAATATACCAGCATGATGTAAATGGTAAATTGTTAAAGCCTAACGACGCAATGTGGAAAATGTTTGATTATGACCCGAATGACCCAGAAAAACCAAAAAATATTGATGATTTCATTATACATGAACAATATGATTACAAATTAGAACGAATAAAGAAAATTATCAATGATGGAGAGTTGAATCAACCGGGACTTTATAATCTGCGAAAAAAAGATGGTTCAATCATTACTGTGGAGACCCGTTCTATTGTATTGGAAAATGACAATAATGAGAAGTTTATCCAGGGAATAGTCTTAGATGTTTCAAAATCGCATCAATTATTAATGGAGCAGGAAGAACGTTTGCGTGAACAGGAATTATTAGTTGATGTAGCACGTAATTATTTTGTTTTAGATTCTCCCGAAGAGATACTGGATTACATCACCCCAATACTATTCGAACAGTCAAAAGCAACATACATGATAGTCAGCGGTTATAGCAGCGAGAGGAATGGTGTTGTGGTACGTGAAGTTGCCGGATTAACGCCATTTGCAAAGTCTTTATTGGAGAAATTGAATTTTAATCCTATCGGTTTGAAGGTTGATTATGACACTATAACAGATGAAGAATATGAAAAATATACTTGTCATCGATTAATGCCGATAGATTTGCACCGACTTTCCGGTGGTAATGTTCCAAAATTGGTAACCGATGCCATCACTGCCGCATTGCATATTACAGAAGTGACGACATTAGGGTTATCGTATAAAGGAAAATTATATGGTGGCATTACTTTTGTAATGACCCATAATAATAAATTACAAAACCACTATTTAATAGAAACCCTCATTAATCAAACATCCACTGTTATTCAACGCCGTTTAATGGATGAAGATAAAATTCATAGCGAAGCACAATTCCGATTGTTATTTAATTCTTTACATGACGGGGTTACCCTGAATGAAATGAAATATGATGCAGGACCGGGGAAAATTGTAGAGGTTAACGAAGCATTTACCCGCATAACTGGCTTTTCTCATGATGAACTATTAAACTTTTCCAATCCAATGGATATTGTCGTTGACGGTTCTGCCAACATGACATATGGTGAAATGCTATGGCGGGTTCGAAATGGCAGTATTGTAAAAGTCGAAATGAAACTGCTCCACAAGAATAAATCTGAAATACCTGTAGAAGTAACTTTTCAACTGGGAAATTTCCATGGTAAAACGGTATTACTATCAGTATTTCATGATATATCTGACCGCATTGAAGCACAGGATAAGTTAGAAGATGAAAAAGAAAAACTATTAGCTACAGTACAGAGTTTGAATGATGCAATAATAGCTGTAGATAATAATGAAATAGTGACCTTTATAAACAGGGCAGCGGAAAATTGGACAGGTTGGAGTAATAGCGAGGCAGAAGGACACAATATTAATGAGATAATTCACTTTACCGACCATAAAAATGATGAGAAAATTGTAGGTTTGATGTTAAACGCATTGAAAACAGGAGGAGAACTAATAGCAGAGGAGCCTATAAAATTAATTGATTTGAATGGTAAAGAACATTTGATCACTTATAATTTCTTACCTATTAAGCGATCAAATATTAAATCAATCTGTGCAATGCTGGTCATGCATGATGTAACGATGGAAGTACAACTGCGCAATGAATTAAACCGTTCCAACCGCATGGAATCAATAGGTGTTTTAGCGGGAGGGATTGCGCATGATTTCAACAATTTACTTACTTCCATATCTGGTAATATGGGATTAGCGCAAATAAATCTTGACGACAATGATATTCATGATGCCCGCGAATGTATGCGGGAAGCGGAGGATGCTGCTATGCAAGCACGAGGACTCACCCAACAATTACTTACCTTCTCGCGGGGAGGCGCACCGGTACTGGCAAAGGTTGATATGCCAGCGTTAGTGAAAGAGTCTGCAAAGTTTGCTCTCACAGGTTCCAGCAATATATCAAAAATAAATATTGATAAAGATGTATGGTCTATTCATGCAGACCATGGACAGATTTCCCAAGTTTTGAATAATTTGATTCTTAATGCTGACCAGGCAATGGATACAGCAGGAGTCGTTGAAATTACCGTGAAAAATGTAGTACTTGGTAGTGATGAAGGATTGCCATTGAAAGAAGGGAAATATCTGTATTTATCAATTGAGGATAACGGAAAAGGGATCTCACCAGAAATAAGTGAGAAGATATTTGACCCGTTTTTCACAACAAAATCTCATGGTAATGGACTCGGTTTGTCATCGGTTTACTCTATAGTAAAGGCCCATGACGGATATATTAATTTTAATTCAAGTCTTGGGAATGGTTCAATATTTTATTTATATTTACCTGTAAATGCAGGTGAAAATATTACGGATACAGATGAAGAACAGATTGTAGTATTTGATAATATGCCTTTAAGGCGTATATTAGTAATGGATGATGAAAAGTCGATTAGAAATATAACTCGTCAAGTACTGAATGATATGGGACATCAAGTTACATTAGTAAGAAATGGAGCAGAGGCTATGGAGGCTGTTACTGCCGCATGTGAAAATAGGGTTCCATATGACATTATAGTGCTTGATTTGACAATTCCCGGCGGAAAAGGCGGGGCGGATATTGTTAATGAAATAAAGTTAATAGACCCGCAAGTTAAAATTATAGCTTCAAGTGGTTATGCTACTGACCCGGTAATGGCAAAATACGATGAGTTTGGGTTTGACGACCGCTTAACTAAGCCATATCGATTGCATGAATTGCGGTCGATAATTGTTAAAAATTCAAAAAAATAATTCTAAAAACGAAAAAATCAAGTTTTAAAATAGCTATTTTGGATAAAATGTTACCAAAATAGCTATTTAATGATAATTTTTTCAAAAAAAACAGTTACTTTTTGATAAATTTGCATTTTAGCTATTGCGAAAACAACTTTAACGTTGTAAACTTTTACAAAAGTAATATTAACCTTAGACACATCCCTAAGGTTAATAAGTAAGTATTTTCCAGAGGAGGAAGTTATGAAATCAATTACTTTAGTTGGGCGTCTTACGACAGGGATATTATTATCCGGTCTGTTAATGCTCGGAATCAGTTCCTGTACAGACAAAATCACAAATGATGTTACAGGAACCACAGCTACTACAACTGTAGCCGTAACGACTACTATTCCAACATCAGTAGCCCCGGCAAATATCGTGACTGCCATTACAAATGGTACTGCTGTTGCTGGATCTGTTATTCCTGTAGTTAATTCTGCAAATCAACCTTCGGCAGCGAGTTTAAATAACTCGATAGTTGTTCCTGCTGTAACAATGTCAGTGCCTACAGGCAGCACCGTGGGAATAAGTACAAATCAATTACCAGCTAATATCGGATTCCAGTTGTCAAGTGTTGTACCTGGTGCTGTTGTCGGTCAACAGGCAACCATGTTATCCGGGATAATTCCTGTTGCTGTATCAGCAGGTGGCAGTAGCATTACTACATCAAGTCAGGTAGTAGTTCCCCAGGGAACAAACACATTAACCTATGGTACAATGAATGCAAACACTTTTACGTCTGGTATGAATAACGTAAATAACAATGCTTTAGCACCGATTGTAGTAAATACTGGCGCAGCAGCAATTACTCGTGTAGATGTTGCACGCAAGCCGATTTATCTTTGTGGTATGGCTATTAAGTTTAACAATAATGGTGCAGGTATTACCACTATCCCGTCATCACAAATATTCACATTAGCACAAGAGTTCTCTACTGATTTCGGTACAACTAATGGTTCAAAACTCGTTTTAACATGGGATGGTATTACCGGTGTAAAACCTCTTGATGGAAAAGTTAAGATGAATATGATATTCTACAATCAGGTAACTGGTGCATTAGAAAATAAAACAAAGTATGTAAATGTTGTTGGCAATACCGCCACAATTACAGACGATATGGGTACATACCCGCAGTTCACCCATTTCGCGTTTAATCTCGACGTTTCAAACAGCAAGTAA
>JBIJDE010000551.1:0-3335 GCA_044344305.1 Armatimonadota bacterium | reverse complement strand
TCAATTCTACCAACAAGTATTATCATTGCATTAATTTGGTTTAATATAAGGCGCAGATTAGCAAAGTGAATAATTCGAATACACGAGTTGAATATAAAATTGCTCAAGCTGGACATGAGAACTCAGACGCAAATAATACGTCAGAAACTTTAAATGTTCCAACTAATAATATTGTTCATGGTAATGTAACTGTTCATTCATCTGCTGGTGAACCTGTAAAACATGAAACTAAAGGCCATTCGTCCCCATGGCTATTTTATGGGTTTAGTATGTTTGCGTTTTTATTAATCGTTATTTTTGCAATTAATGCGACGAAGAAAATGCGAATGGTTCCGCAAAAGGCGCAGAATCTTTGGGAAATGATTGTTGAAGCATTATATGGTTTGCCTACAATGGTAATGGGTGAGCGTGGTAAAAAATATGCTCCTTTCATTTCAACCTTCTTTTTATACATTGTAGTTATGGACTTGTCTGGTCTTATTCCAGGTTTTAAATCTGGTACTGCAAGTCTTTCTATTACTTTAGGAATGGGGTTATTTGCATTCTTTATGGTTCAATATTATGGTTTTCAAACTCATGGAATTGCTTATATTAAACACTTTGCCGGTCCGGTTGCCTGGTTATCCTTCCTTATTTTTCCTTTAGAAATTTTATCCGAACTTATTCGTCCTATATCGTTATCAATGCGTTTATACGGTAATATTTTTGGTGAAGAACAGGTTATTGAGGCTTTATCTACCAGCATTCCGGTTATTGGGCCATATATAACAATTTTGATGCTGCCTCTGCAATTACTAACATGTGTATTGCAAGCATTTGTATTCTCTCTGTTGGTAACAGTATATATATCAATGGCAACTGAAAAACATGACGACAATCATGACGCTCAACACGCTTAGAATGAAGTTCGGTTAATTCCGGATTATTCGTAATAAAGATTACCCTCGTGAAATCGAGGAATTGGGAGGAAATTAGAGATGATTTATTTCGCCGCTCTTGCGTTAGCCGCAGGTCTTGGAACAGCAATTGCTGCATTAGGTTGCGGTATCGGTCAAGGCAATGCAGTCCGAGGTGCTCTGGAAGGATTAGCACGACAGCCAGAAGCTGGAGGTCGTATCCTTACATTCATGATTATCGGTCTTGCAATTATTGAATCCTTGACCATTTATGCTTTGGTTCTTGGTTTCATGTTAATGGGTAAGTTACCTGTAACCGCTGACGTTTTAGCTAAAATAGCTGGTGGTAATTAATTCCGCTTTCGTCTCCGGTAATTTCGGGAGGAAGCCGTGGAACAAATACTTAAAAGCCTGAATGTAGAAATGCCGGTAGTAATAGCGCAGCTTGCTTCGTTCATTGTATTGATATTTGTATTGATAAAATTTCTTTATCGTCCAATTGAAAATATTTTACAGCAACGCGCAGATACTATTGCTGGTAATTTGTCAGCAGCTGAAGAAGAGCGAAAGAAAGCAGATGCTTTTCGTCAGCAGTATGAAGCTCAACTGGCTACAGTCGCTGAAGAAGCGCGTGTAAGACTTGAGCAGGCTGTTAAAGATGCAGAACAGACACGTGAAAGAATGATTGAGGAAGTTAAAGCTGAGATTAAAGAACTTCAATTACGTTCACAAGAACAGCTTAATCAGGATCGAGAAAAACTACGTCATGAATTACGTGAAGAAATGGCAGAAATTGCAGTCGGTGCTGCAAAACGCGCATTACATGGCAATATGACTCAACAATTAAGTGCGTCTATTATTGATTCAGTTATATCTGAAATTAGTAATAACGGGAAAATTAATTAGAACCTGGAGATATCGTTAATGCTACAACGAAAAATCGCCAACAGATATGCAAAAGCTATTTTTGATTTGGCGGTTGAAAAAGGTAAAACGGAAAAATGGGAAACTGAATTAGTTTTAGTTTCTGCATTATTTTCGTCAACAACAGATCTCATTGAATTTTTAACTCATCCTGAGATACCACTTACTCGTAAAGAAGCATTATTAGATAAAATATTAGAAGAATCAGTTTCAAGAGAAGTCAAGTCTTTATTTTTAATGCTATTACGTCGTGGTCATGCACCTGATGCAGCTTTGATTCATGAGATTTATCTTGATTACTGGAATAAACTGCGGAATATATTACCTGTTACTGTTACTTCTGCAACGCCATTATCTGATGAGCAAACTCAGAAATTGGCAAATGCTTTAGCTATCAGAACAGGTTCAAACATTAAATTAAAAACAGAGATTAACCCCGAAATTTTAGCGGGGATGATAATCAGATTAGGTGACAGGGTGATTGATGCCAGCGCAAAAACAGCGTTGGATGAAATGCTCGCCGCCATGGCAGGAAAATAAATTTGCCGTGTAGGGCAGTAATCTTTCCCTTGACGGAGAGAGAATATGAATATTCGACCAGAAGAAGTTAGTTCAATAATTCGCAACGAACTCGCCCAGTATGGCAGCGGGTTGAAAGAGCGTGGTGTTGGTCAGGTTATCCAGGTTGGCGACTGTATTGCTCGCGTTCATGGGTTGGCTGATGCAATGGCTGGTGAATTAATCGAGTTCCCCGGCGGAGTAATGGGTATTGCATTAAACCTTGAAGAAGATAACGTAGGATGTATTCTCCTTGGATCAGACCGTGAGATCAAAGAAGGCGATATTGTTAGAACCACTGGACGCATAGTACAGGTGCCGGTTGGAGAAGTTTTAATCGGACGAGTTGTTGATGCTCTTGGTCGACCAATTGATGGAAAAGGTCCTATTCACGCAACAGAGTTTAGGCCTACAGAAAGTCGTGCGCCTGGCGTTATCGACAGGCAACCTGTTAAAGAACCTCTTCAAACAGGTCTAAAATCAATTGACTCAATGATTCCAATTGGTCGAGGGCAACGTGAATTAGTTATTGGCGACCGTCAAACTGGAAAAACGGCTGTTTGTATAGATACAATTATTAATCAAAAAGGCAAAGGCGTAATCTGTATATATGTTGCTATCGGTCAAAAACAGTCCACAGTAGCAGGTGTTGTTAAAGTATTGGAAGAAGCAGGCGCAATGGCCTATACAACAGTTGTTGCCTCTACTTCCTCTGACCCTGCATCTGAACAATATTTATCACCTTATTCTGGTTGCGCAATGGGTGAGTATTTTCGCGATAGCGGAAAGCATGCCCTTGTTGTATATGATGACTTATCTAAGCATGCTGTAGCATATAGAGAAATATCTTTGTTACTTCGCCGTCCACCTGGACGTGAAGCATATCCTGGTGATATTTTCTACTTGCATTCATCATTATTAGAAAGAGCTGCGAAATTATCAGATAAATTAGGTGGT
>JBIJDE010000548.1:0-3345 GCA_044344305.1 Armatimonadota bacterium | reverse complement strand
CGTATTCTTTATCTGTGTTCTTTACTTTTTGAATGACAATATATGACATGTTCATCCCCTTCATATTATGGTTAATAGATTATATCAAATATTAACCATGTTTGTAAATAAAAAATGCCATTATGGTTAAAATTTTTTAGATTTCAGGTTTAATGCCGACACGAATCGTGCCACCCTCGCAGGTGGCAAACGCTGCCACTGTTTCGACAATGGCCTTCATCTCTCCCAATGACTGTTTGTCTTCACTAAATTGTGATTCAGGAATGCTCATGCGACTTTCCTACCCTTCCCAACTAAATTCAAGCTGTGCAGTCTCCTTTGGAGCCAAGTCTTTAGCAATATCTGGCTCAAACATGATTCTCCCCTTTTTTTACCGTTTTGAATATATCTATTTTGAAAATGTTTCCAAATATTATTGAAGATATTTATATTAATTGTGTTAGCTTTTTTGCATACATTTTAGAATAATCATCAATTTTGGCAAAATTATTACTACATTTAAATTCAAAAATGTTACAAATTATAGTAAGATAAAGGATACTCTCAATTTTAGATCCATCTATATTAGAATATTTCATCCTTGTATTAAGCCATTTTTTCTCAGAAATATCAAATATGTTATTTGTATTCATTTACTTCTCTCCCTATCAACCTTTTCTGTCTGTATATTTTTCACTTGCTCCCTGCCTTTTTCTGTGATGCGGTATTTCTGCAGACGGCTATTGGGCTTATCTGGAAGGGTAATTTCTATAAGGTTATCCTCTAAAAGCGGTACAATGTGTCTCCGGTAGTTCATATAAACATTAGCCAATCCGGCGGCTTTTAGCAAATCTTGCTTAGTTTGCTGCGCTATCATGCAGGCCTGCAATATATTGAGAACTTGCTCACCGACTTGCTCACTAACTTGCTCACCGACTTGCTCACTAACTTGCTCACTAACTTGCTCACCAGCCTGCTCTCTGCCTTTTTCTGTAATACGGTATTTCTGTAGACGGCTATTGGGTTTGTCTGGAAGTGTCATTTCTATGAATTTTTCCTCCAGTAGCGGAACAATGAGTCGCCGGTAGTTCATGTAAACATTTGCCAATCCGGCGGCTTTTAGCAAATCCTGCTTAGTTTGCGGTGCAACCATACATGCTTGCAATATATTGTTAACTTGCTCACTGACTTGCTCACTGACTTGCTCACTGACTTTCCCTGACAGGGTATCATTTGACGATACTTGTTGGATATTGCTGTTATCTGCATTGGAAGCAGCACTGAACTCGGGAACATTGATTATCATCCTGAAAATATCCCCTTCGATTAACTGCGGGTCAATGCCACCATAAATCTTACCGTATTTCATCAGTTTGCGCATGCCGGAACCTAATTCGTCAGCTCTGAATATTTCTCTAAAAAACGCGCCTATGACCGGATTCTTTGGACAGGTGGCAAATGTGGCAAGGTTCAAAACGCCAAAACAATGAGGTTTATTGGCATTTTCTGTTGTTACCTTTCCATATTCAATAATCAGACGGGCTGGTATAGCATTGACATATTCCCGGTGAATAAGCAGGTTGGATGCTACTTCGCGAAATATAATATCGCGAAGGCTCATCCGGTTGGTTCCTTCCAAATAAAACGGATCAGGAAGATGCTTGTGTATAAAGGCAAGGATGCGGTCATAACTGTCAATCAGGTTAGTACGTACCAAATCACGGTCATCGTAACGATCCACATTCACCTTTCGCAAAATAAGATCGGTCCGGTGTGACGGGGCAACGGTAAGAATTAACTGATCTGTCCCGAAAATCAGGATACCGGCAAGTGTCACACCGCTTTTCCCCGTTTGCGGGTCTGTCTGATAAAACTGGGCACTTTGAAGAAGCTGCATATCATCCATATCTGCCCATGGATGACCAACAGCGTTGACACGCACTATCTTTCGGCATCGGTCAATCAAGTCAGACCGCAAGCTCTCGATTCCAATTAACGGGTAAAGGGTATTCTCAGTATAGGTGGTTTGTTTTCTCTGATACAACCTGGCAACCTGGTTTGTATGGTCTGTGATATCGTAATCTCCATCCTCATTACGGTCATAAATCCGTCCATTGCAGCGATGAACCTGAGAACTTTCCGGTACATAAATGCGTAAAATCGTTTGTCCACCCAACTCAATTTCATCTACTGACAGGTATGCGGGTGGATAGATTTTTTGATAATTGTTCAGTGTATTGACAACATCTTTTTTCATTTGCATGACGGCATCTGGTTCTATGCCTTGAATTACACCGGAATCGGTAACACCCAATAATATCGTACCGCCATGCCGGTTCATGAAAGAGCATACTGTTTCATATACATCACGACTCAGCTGATTACGACAAGTTTTAAACTCAAGAGTCATGCTTTCACCTTGTCGGATTAAGCGCTCCAATTCAATGCCAATAACAATTTTTTCGTTACCATTCATGTTCATTTACAGTTCTCTCTTACAATTTCATCCACCTGTTCTATGGTTAACAGCTTCTGTCTTTTTCCATAATGCGATAATTTTGCAGGCATCTAACTGAATATTTTATAACTATATATAGGTTTAGTCAACATAAATATAAAAAATATCTTTTTTAATCCATGTTAATTTATCCTACTCCTTAACCATAGTAACAGAAACACAGGTAATTCAACGACAAACTACTAAATTCCCCGAATCACCTTGATTCTCCCATCAATTTACCGCATTCGGTTAATTATTTCTTCCGTTTGTACCCGCACTTCGCTGTCGGTATTTATTATATCTTCAAGTGTCGGATTATTGATGATTGATTTATATGTATCCAGCATTTTCGCGACTACTCGGGTAATATCCATAAATCCTATTTTTTTATTCAGAAATGCTTCTACGGCTATTTCGTTGGCGGCATTCAGGCATGCCGGGCAATTACCGCCTATTTCTATGGTTTTACGTGCCAAATCCGGTGCGGGGAAACGGGTTGTATCCAGTTGCTGGAATGTCACCATTCCCAATTCCGCCAGCTTCAACGGTGCCCAATTTTTTGCTAATCTTTCAGGATAACCCAGAGCAAACTGGATTGGCGTCAACATGGTAGGCAATCCCATCTGTGCCAGCATAGTGCCATCGCAGAACTCCACCAGTGAATGCAGGATTGATTGTGGATGAATGATTATTTCTATATCACACGCCGGCACACCAAAAAGCCAGTGCGCCTCAATCATCTCCAGTCCTTTATTCATCAATGTTGCCGAGTCAATGGTGATTTTCCTGCCCATTTGCCAGGTGGGATGTTGTAATGCCATCTCTGGCGTTACCCGCTCCAACTCAAACGAGGACAAATGCTTTAA
>JBIJDE010000549.1:0-3345 GCA_044344305.1 Armatimonadota bacterium | reverse complement strand
AAGATATCATGATTTCCACCTTTAAAAATATAAATTTCTATAAATATTATACCCTAAAATAGATTCCTTTAGGGTATAATTCAAATATTTTTTAGAAACTTCCAGAAATAATAAATTGTGGATTGAAATATAGGTTTTTATTAGTTTTTCCAGAGAAGATGTATCCCAGATGTAATTCGAGGTTTGCACTAACTCGGTTTTTTGCAAAAGTATAACCTAAACCACCACCACTTTCAACTCTATTTTCTGCTGCATTTTTGCTTACTGCTGCAATTGAAACCTGAGTTACATAATATGACCATAATTTACCATCTCTATTTTGATTAATGATTACACCATCACGCCATCTTGAAGAAAGTATGGTATTATCTGCGCGTTGAACATAGAATACATCAGCATACCAGTCATCATAACTATCAGGTTTTTGCCATGCTCTATAAACAGCGCCGCCTATTCTAAAATCAGGTTGATTCTTATTTATACCACTGATAATTGAGCTATATGAAGTTCCAATAAACGCTGAATTTTTCCATACCCACACCCGTACCCCTGCACCTATCGAAGTACCATCAAGAATATAGCTGAATGGCAGGTTTTTGCCATTTGTGTCTGCCCATTCATATCTTGAGAAAATGTAATAGTCAGTTGTTTTATTTTTAATTCCTGTAGTGAAGGTCTGGGACGCGGAAACACCAATTAAATCGGTTGCAACACCATCAAAATAATATGTAGCAAACGGTTTTGCCCCAAAAGCAACTATTGATAGAAATACTATCAGTAATGTTATGAAATTACGCATAAATTTCTCCTTTATTCTTTTAAAGCTGATTTCACCCAATTCCAGAGAGTTTCACGACCTAATGCTGATTCCGCAGAAAAGGCTAACGTATTAATAGAGTCAATATTTAATTGTTCTGCTATTAATAACATACTTTCATCAACTTTTGTTTTAGCTATTTTATCAGCTTTGGTACCAACAAGTAAAAACGGGAAATTATTTGATAATAAATATTCTGTCATTTGAATATCTAATGGTTGGGGTGGATGACGTAAATCGATTAATTGGATGATAGCTTTTAAATGTTCGCTACTGCTAAAGTATCCTTCAATTAGGTGTTTCCATTCATCTCTACGTCCTAAATTTACTTTAGCGTATCCATATCCTGGCATATCAACCAAATAAAACGGTTTTGCTTCACCGGGTGCTTCTAAATGATAAAAGTTTAATGTTTGAGTTCTGCCGGGAGTATTTGATGTGTGAGCCAGTCCTTTTCTATTAACTAAACAATTGATGAGCGATGATTTGCCAACATTTGACCTGCCCGCAAGTGCTATTTCTGGTTTTCTATCACGTGGGAATTGTTCTTCTTTTCCTGCACAAACGGCAAGATGAGCTTTAATGGCCATAATTACCTCTATTTTAATATCCATGAATACTTTAACATATTTAGAGAATTAGTCAAATATCTTATTTTCAATTTTTGATATATATTGATACGTAGAGAATATCTGTTTAAAAATTATTTCCAACAAACAGCATCAATATTCAAAACTTGCCGACCTGGTAGAGCAAATACCAATGTGTTTAAATCTTGATAGTTTGCAATACTATCAAGAGGTATCATGTAATCTTTCCAACCTTCCTCAAATATTTCATCAGGTTGTATTAATGATATTTTAGGGAAATCCCAGTGGTTACGATCATTTGTCAGATAGACATCAATTGGGCCTGGTTTTCCATCACCTTTTAAAAAGAAATGCAATTCTTTGGCATTCTTCCATAATTTAGGCTCAATATTTACTATTTGAGCGGTATTATCAGCGAATAATGTAATAGCAGCAGATATTTTTCCCTGTGGAGGGTCGTCAGTGACAAATGCTGGTTTGCCTACTGTTATATAGAGATCACACTTGTTTTCAAAATCAAGTAGCATGTGAGGGTATTCTGTATCTGCCATCGTAATACCTATTTTAGTTGGCTCAATATATTGCGGTAAGTTTGCCATGACTCCTGTTGTAGGAGTCTCAACTTGAGCGGCAACATATAAAGGAACCGTTGGGTCATATACTGGTATAATAACTTCGTATTTGTATTTTTTTAGTTTTGTAGCAGCAAGACGATGCCAGGTACGACCAATCCAATCTCCGGGTTGTCCATAACTGTAGAGTATTTCAGTACGAGTAGGTTCTTCTGAAGAATCGATGTTGAAGCTATATATAAGATGTCCATCACGAACTGTTACAACACCATCATTTACAGTTGGCATTGCTGTTTGCTGGAACTGCCAGTATGCACACCAGTTCCCTTGACTCTTGAGCTCGTTTCTTTCAGTTTCAGCATGACCTCTATTGGGTGCAAGAGCCAATCCTTTTGGACAACGCAAATTAGAATAAAATTCTACAACACCATCAAAAACTGCATAATAATCATTCATGGCTGTTGCAACATAAATTGGTGAACTGCCATATTTTGCATAAGCTGCTGGTCCATACATTTCATATTGTTTGCGTGTTATAATGCCAGGTTTTCCTCCACTAAGACCATCTGGGGCGGTGTAATGACCGGTACTGTGCCATGTATAATAGCAAACAGGACGATTCTCAATTGCATGAAGTAGATTTCCTACATAACCACTTGTAGAGAAGCCTGCTACCATAATATTTTTCATGTCGGCTTCTTTGCGTGTAGATAAATAATCTATTGCTCGTGTTAGGGCAACTACATAATGATAATACCAGCTCTGTTCGGGATTATCAGTGTAAAATTGGTTGAATGGAGGTCCGCCCAAAGTGAGTTCTTTTGTTGCATCTGTATTGCCACTTGGTGGACATACAGACAAACCAACAAATGTATTTTTAGCTTCCAGTCTTAATGCTGTTACGCCATAATTACGAATATTAATATTGACAGGACGAGATGTTAATCCCTTAGGGTAAGTCATAATCATGAAAGTTCGCACGCCGGGTCTGCTGGTAAAACGAATCTTTTCGATTACGATATCTTTTTCCTCCACTTTACTAATTACTTCAGCATCAAGTGGAACAGCACGAATTACCTTTAAGTCGAAGATACCAATTTTCCCATCAACGGCTTCCAGCGGATGTGGCATTGACGTCTTGCCTGCATTTGCATTTGGCAAGAAATAACAGAAAATTAACAATATGCTGAGAATAGCGATATATTCTGATAGATATTTATACAAATATTTAAATTTTAACATTATTGTTTACCACCATATATTTTGATTTTGTGACATTCCATATTAAAGTTCTCTAATAAGACCTGTTCTTAAAATAACAACATCGAACGTGAATTGTTCGGGACGGTTATCTGTTTTAAATTAA
>JBIJDE010000547.1:0-3367 GCA_044344305.1 Armatimonadota bacterium | reverse complement strand
GTTCATATCAGCGATTGTTACTTTTACAATTATATTACCTTCTGGTTATTTCATGAATTATCAAAAATATGGTGATTTATTTGGTCCATTAAATATAAGAAGTAAATATACAAACGAAGGGTATTCAGTTGTTGAATTATTTATTAAATCTATATTTAATATAGTTCGGTACTCTGTTGATGGTGTGTCATTAGATGGTTATATTCCTGGCAAAGTTGTTAATAGTATCCAATGGGGATTACGAGCTCCTATTGAAAAAGGTGTTTCTTCGATAGGTCTTGATTTAACTTCTGAATATGGCGTAAAACTTCCGTATGTATTTAGTTATTATCGACAAACTACAGCTACTGAAAATTCATCAGGATACGGAATAGCCGGATTTCTATTGATAATTCCAGCTATGATTATTGCTTTATTCATGCAATCATTAGCAAGTCCCTACGACTATTTTCATTTTCGTTTTTTTGTATTAAGTGCTGTATTTGTTACTCCTTTAATAGCAATTGTTAATTGGAAACCGTGGTATTTAAATATTTCAATTTTTATGGTTTTAGTTGGTGCTATAAGCACTTCACTTTGTAGGCAAGGAATATCATTTATACCTGTATACGTCGACAATAAATGGTATCCACCATATTTACCAGTTTCTCGAAGTGAGCAATTAAGTCGTGAAGTCCCTGACCGGCAAATGATGTTTGAGTTAATTGATGTTATATTTCCTGTTGGTTCAAAAATTGCACTTGATTTTAGGCCAATAATTGCAGAGTATGCATTTTTTGGTGATGGTTTAAATAGAAAATGTTATCCAATACGGGATTTTGAAGGTAATCGCGTTCCTTTACCTATAGATACTGATTACTTAGTATATTCAGAAGATTCACCATTATTCAGAAAAGGGGATCCTGTAATAATTGGAGGACATGAACGATATGGAACAATATTTTACAGGCAAATTAAAGGTAATAAATAGATGTTAAAAGCTGTTATTCTCGATTTTGATGGTACAATACTTGATACCGAGACACCAGAATATAAAATATGGGAAGAAATTTTTCAAGAATATAATCAAATATTACCTTTAGAACTCTGGGTGAAATATATCGGAACAACTTGGGGTAGTTTTGATCCAGGTCTTTATTTACAAGAATTATGTCATGTAAATATTGATGTAAAAGAAATTAAATCCTTTGCTCGTGAAAAATATTTACAAATATTAGATATTTCGCCATTACGTCCTGGAGTAGAAGAGTTAATAACAACATTAGCTGATGAGTCAATCCCTGTTGCATTAGCATCAAGCTCACCTTTCCATTGGATTAAACTACATCTTGAATATAGAGGATTATTAGAGAAGTTTTCATTTATATCTACTGCTGATGATGTTAGAGTTGTAAAGCCAGCACCTGATATTTATATAAATTTGTTGAATAAGATGATGTTACTACCTGAAGATGTAATAACATTTGAGGATAGTCCTAATGGGATAAAATCAGCAAAATCAGCTGGAATATTTTCAATAGCAGTGCCAAATGATATAACAATGCATACTGACCTTTCTGATGCAAATATGATTGTTTCATCTATTAAAGATATTCCATTTTCTGAATTAAAAGTACTGCTTTGATTTTTTTAGATATTCACCTCAATGTATACTCATTTATTAAATAAACTGATGGCATAAATATATTTTCTTGTTATTTCAGGATACTAAAAAGGAACTTTCCTTTTTAGTATCAAATATGATTTTAATCACCACAATCATTGCCATAGATATTAACGCAGACTATGCTGCATCACCATCGCCGAGAGATATTTATCAGTGATGAAATATATATTCATTTATTAGAATGATCCACCACTTAATATCATTCGGACCATTTCAAAATCTTCTGGAGTATCAACACCTATAGAGTGATCTTCTACTTCTACCATTTTAATTTTATAACCATTCTCTAAAGCTCGTAACTGCTCTAATTTTTCTAATTGTTCTAATTTTGTTGGTTCCATAGCAGCATATTTCAATAAAAAGTTTCTTCTAAATGCATATAACCCAATGTGCTTTTTCCAGTTACTTCCAGATTCTTTACCATCGCGATGAAATGGTATCGGGGAACGAGAAAAATATAATGCAAAATTATCATTATCTACAACAACTTTTACTACATTAGGGTCTGCCAACCGTTCTATATCATTTAGATTAGCCATCAGGCTTACCATAGGAATCATCGGGTCAGTTAACATCGGTTTAATTGCGGCATCGATTGATGCCGGGTCAATTAATGGCTCATCACCTTGAATATTAACTATTATATCAACACCAACCATTTTTGCGGCAACTTCTGCAATTCTATCAGTTCCTGTTGAATGGTTAGGGTTTGTCATAATAGCCTCTCCACCGAATTCTTTAATGACATCAAATATTCGTTGATCATCGGTTGCAACTATAACATCATTTAATAGAGTAGATCTTACTGCTCGATCATATACATGTTGGATCATTGGACGCCCCCCTAACATAGCTAAGGGTTTGCCTGGAAATCTTGTCGATGCATATCGAGCAGGTATAATACCCATTACCATCATAATTTCATTACCTCTATTTATTAATTAAACATTTCGTAATGAAATCCTGCGTATTTAAAAGTTAAAATTCAATAATATCTAAAAAAAAGTTGATTTTGATACAAATATTTGATATCTTGTGCAAGAATATGCTATAATATAAAACAGATAAAGGCTTGGTAGTAGCTAAATAAAATAAATTATTGGATAGATATTAAGCCGTTAATCATATTTTAATTTTTGTTAAAGTACCACAATTATAGTTAAGGAACTTTTAAAGTTGAATAATCAAAATAAAAAGCTGATAATGATAGTTGAAGATGATGCTCATTTAACGGTATTAATAAAACGGCAATTAGTACCATTAAATGTAGAGATTGTATCTTTTCTAAGTGGACGTGAAGCTTTAGAAAAAATTAATGAATTATCTCCAACATTAATAATATTGAATTACTCGTTACTTGATATTACTGCATTTGAATTTTTAAAAATGATGCATTTATCAGGACATAATATTCCATTTTTAATCATAACTGGGCAAGGGGATGAATTGATTGCTGTAGAAATGATGAAAATGGGTGCTACTGAGTATCTAATTAAGGACTCAAGATTTTTAGAATTATTACCACAGTCTGTTCAGCATATATTAAATAATATTGAACAAAAATCACAGTTAGAAAAAGCCGAAAAAACAATTATAGAACGTGAAAGAATGCTAAACAGCGTAATTACTGCAAGTCATGATGCAATAGTAGTAATTGATGAGCTTTTTCGTGTTCAAATTATAAATCCAGCTACTGAAAAG
>JBIJDE010000107.1:0-11856 GCA_044344305.1 Armatimonadota bacterium | reverse complement strand
ATGACGTTTCCTTTGTTTATAAGTTTTTAGTACAAATATTATTTTCAACGGAAACGTCAAAATACCTGCCAAATCTGTAGATTAATTAATTTAATTTGCAATTGGCTCTATTATCTTAAAAATTGTATCTAATTATTTGTTATTTTCAATGACATTAAATATACAATAATTACCTATCTCGTTTTTCATGCCCATATCAGAAACTATTTCTATTAACACATCTAATGAATATTTATTTATTTTTATATCATTTTCGTCCAAATTATAACATACTAAATCTAATGCACATTCATATTCTCCAAATTTAACTACATAATCAGTAGCCTCTGAAATAACATTTTCAGGCAATAAAGAATTAACACTGTTAATAAATAACAACAATTTATTCTCAAAATCAGTATATTTTTCATTCATGGAATTAACATTCATTTTTTCACCCGGCAACGGCGGCACGAATACATACGCCGGGTCTTCTTTCTGTTTGCGCATGATGGGGATGATTTCGCGCCAGGCGGCAAGCAATCCGGGATAGGCTGGTGGTAAATCAGCCTCGATTGCTTTGCGCAGGTGGCGCAGATTATAGAATGGTACGGCGGCATACATGTGATGTTCGATATGGTAATTCATGTGCCAGTAAAAAAAGCGTGTTAACGGGTTAAGAATTACCGTTCGACAGCAGAGACGGAAGTCGGGAACACTTGGCACCAGACCGACATGCTGGGTGAAACCGCACAGGAAGTTAAGCCAACCGCCATAAAACGGTGCCAGGGTGATAATAAACAACAACGGCCATAGTTTGAAATAGATGAAAGCCGCTGCCAGCAGCAGATGCCCAACCAGGATGAAACGCGCCCAATCCCGCATCTTCCGGCGATTTTCCATATCCGTCTCCGGGAATATTCGTTCTTCCCATTCTCCCTTGATAATTCCGCAGGCATGGCGAAATGTCATCTGCAATATGAACTTCAATGCCATAACATTAAATGTAAGCATCCAAAATAAATCGCGTTTGTTGATAGTTATTGGCAACACCACCTCAAGGTCAATCCCTTTATGCACTGTCCATTTGTGATGCCCGTTATGGCTGGCGCGAAAGTGAATGTAATTCGTATAACTGAGAAACGCAACTAATTTAAGGAAAAACTCATTCCAGAATCGCGTTTTAAACGGCGTACCATGACACAACTCGTGCCCGGCACCGGACAAACCCAGAAATGAATACACCGTCGCGTGTATATACAGTACCAGTACCACAAGCGGCCACGACAGATATTGCCATGCATAATATGCCCCTACGCCAGTCGCCACCGTCAACAGCAACTGCGGAATAATCTGCGCAAACCCCTTCCAATCGCACCGCGTCGTAAGCGACCGTAAAGTTTCTTTATCAATAGGTGAATGATACCAGTTGATACGAACATCGTTTAGATAACTCATAAATAGCTCCTGATGGAAATATTGGTATTTAAGATAACAGCTATTATAATAAATTAACCCATAAAAAAACACCCCGTAATTAACGGGGTGTTTCTGAACATTATTTTATATTTCCTATTCTACCGATGCCTCCATCCATTCTTTTGGTTCCAGGCGGCTTTCGTTCGGGATGTCGTCTACTACATTTGCGGAGAAGCTGTTGTTAAAGAGATAAGCGCGGCGGACTGCCTTGCCGGCACCTTGCGCGTTTCCGTAAATATAACCCGCATCCATTTTAATTTTTTGTCCTGGCTTTAACTGCAATCTGATTGCATCAAGGGGTATTATTGCCTGGGCGTGGAATCCCTTGTCGATATTTTCATATATAAGGGTTATGTTATCCAGGAACTTTATTTCGTCAAAGCTTTCTTTCCCGGTAGGTGAGTTAAAGATTGTTGGGGTTCCCTTAAAATCTTTTACTTTGGGGAAATAAAGTACTGCAAACGGTTTACCCTGGTACCTTGTAATCAATATTCTTACCGGTTCGCCATTGCTGTTTTCTAATTGAACGTCAATACAATTGCCGCCTTTGAAAAGCAATTTCGGGTCCGGTGTATTATTGATTAATTGGGTATCTGATTTTACTTCATAATCGATATACAGATTTTTCGCGTCGCGTGCCATCTTCACTTTGAATGCACGCCCCGCTTCCAAATCTTTCTCTGCTGTTTTTGCGGTGGCAATATCTTTCCCGATTACAATGCTGTTTGCCGCCGCCATTGCCTGTTTGTATTCATACAGGGCCTTCTCAGCTTTTTCATACAGTTTCTGGGTGTAATCGTATTCTCCACCCGGCAAATCCTTAATGGAATCAAGTCCGAGAACTTCCCATACGCGGGCATCCTGTCCGCCGCCAATTACAAAGTACCGTTCCGGTTTGCCTTCCTCAACTTTCAACCTGGCAAAATAACCACCCTGTCCTTCCGGTTGACCTTCATCTTGACCGCGATTCAACATCAATCGGCCATCTTTCAGCAACGCGCCGACATATATGCCATCGGTGCGAAAAATATGGTTAGGGCCAAAATATGTCTGGAAAGCAAGAAAATCTCCGCCTTTGCCCATGCACTGGGTCATTCCCCACAACTTGCCGGGACCAGTAACACCCATATTTAACGAGTTATGCCAATTGCTAATATCGCTGTAACTCCACAGTTTCTTGCCATCTTTATCATAACGAGCCAATGATGTTCCCTTTGCCGGTGTATAGGTAAATATTCCGCCATCATCCGCGAGATATGATGTATAACCAACAGGGAGATCATATTTTTCTGTTTTGGTAATATCATATTTCGGAATTCCATTTTCGATGCTAACTGGTTTCATCAGACGACCGGACGCCAGTATGGTAAGGTCAGGGAATACCCAACTGATGTTAAAACCATCAAGGAGAGTTTTCGCCAGCGGTTTTACTTCTTCTGGCTGTACGCAGCAATCGCCATTCATATCCTGCCAGAAATATTGGCCTTGCGGATATGTTTTGCGATCATTATCCATAAATGGAATGCCGGCGGGTCCGATATAGTCGTAACCGACAAATATTTTGGTTAAAATCGGCTTGAAAAGATCGCCATCGCGATAATATAACCCGGAGTAATGCGCGTAATTGTTGCCATACATATATTGGCGGCCATTATCCGCGGTGAATATTTTCGGGCTGGCCGCGTATGAACCGGTACCCAGCGATGGAATCATTGTAGGAGAAGTCTTTCGCCATACTGTGGTTTCCGGTGTTACCTTATAATTTTTCCAATCGATTTTCCACAAAACATTATGAACAAGAACCTCGTCGGTCTTTTTCGGGTCGATATATCCATAAGCGAAATAATCACTGCTGCCGAAGAACTCTTTCTTGAAATCGCCGGTTTTTACATCCCACACGCTGAAACGCTTTGGCGCGTCGGTGGTTTCTGCTACCCATAACTGGCCGGTTTTATCAACGCTGATTCCGCCGGGCATATAGACCCCTTGCGCATCGTATTTGCCAATTGCCGGGCGTCCACCCACTTTACCTATGCTGCGCAAATATTTACCAGTCAAGTCAAAGACAGATATGCTCATCAATTTGCCACCGTTGGCAACAAAAATCATATTATCAAAAGCAGTCACGCTGATCGGTTCATCTAATTTATCAGCAATTTCAGCCTCTTTTTTACCATCTTTTAATATCAGCACTTTCCCTGCGCTTATTACCGCCAGTTTACCTTCTGCCAGCATCGCAATGCGTTCTGGAGCAGGAACTTCCCAGGTGCCGATAATCGCGCCGGTTTTCGGATTAAATCGCGCAATCAAATTGCGTCCCTTGTAACTGGCTATCAATTCATTTTTGTCACATGCCAACCCGGTGACTGCATTTGTTTTATCATCACCACCATCCGGAGCGACGATACTGTCTTTCCCATTAATCTGAATAGGACGCGCTTCCTTTAACGTCATTAATTGAATTGAATTGCTGCGGGTGAAACCATGACCACCTGCAGAGAATACTATAGTTCCATCTGTCGCAATATGGGTAGCGTCATAGTTGCATCCCCACTGTTTGCGTCCGGTAAAGTCGGTGCGAATAATGCCCCATCCGTATTCACTGGCATTCCATGTCAGCAATACGCCATCGTCAAATGCGCAAACAGTCTGTGGTGCGCCATGGTCAGCACCCCATCCGCCTTTGCCGTCAGCGGTAGGATATGCGGGTTGACCGGCATTATGTACGGAGAAACGATATTCCGCCTTAATAGGATCATGGTAAATTCCACGCCAGGTATATTTCCCAACGGGCAGCAAATTGCCGCTATCATCACACCCATCCCATTTCTCAACGTTTTTACCGCCCATACGCTGTTGTTGCGGTACTAACATGCGGACATTTTCATTTTTCTCATTAAATATCTGTATCGTACATTCGGCATCTGTCGGCAGCGGATATGCAAAATCCAACGGCAATGGACTATCAGGTGGGACGCCAGCCTCTACCAATTTATTATCTACTTTACCTTCTTGTGAAAAGGTTAACTTGCCCCATGATGCCGTACTTTGAAATGGAAATCCTGGTGCTCCCTGTACATCGTATGCCCACGCAGACCCGCCGGCGGTCATCTGCCCATCCGGCCGCGACCAGTTGAATTGTACTGTACCAGCGACAACATCACCACCTTTCAGTGGAGCTTTTGCATTCAACGTTTTCCATGGTATTCGATACTCAAATGTATACCCGGTACCATCAGCACGTTTCAAGTATTTCGCCTTAAACTGGTCCTGCGGCACCAGTCCCCGCGGCGCGTTCTGAGGAATACGGTATGTCATACCCAACTGCATTGCCAATTGAGGTTCATTTGTCTCGGTATAATTCCATAATGTCAGATGTACAATATCATCGCGGGTATCTTTGGGAGGATTAGTACCCTGGTATTTAAAAGTGCTTTCATTCAAAATAGGATATCCGACTTTTGGGTCAGTAGTCAGTCGAAATTGACATGAATCAGCATTCCACCCCTGCATCGGGTCAGTGCGCGGGTCGCGCATATTCATCATTGGACTGGGGTCGTTAATATCTGCACTGAGATAAAGGGCATCCTTGTCATACATGGTAGCAAACTTCGCGCTTTGCGAACCGCGGGTTGCCTGAATGACGAACATCTCAATCTGTCCCGACAAATCCCATTCGTTCAGTTTACCGTCAATTTTGACTTTCTTCTTCACCGGCACCGCATATAATTGCTTATGCCGACCACGCCCATTGTCATTTGACGCCGCTGAAACAGACACGGTAAATGCTGATAGAAACAGCACAAACAATGACATCCAAAACCAGTTAACCACTGGTAATACAGATTTGGAAAACCGCATGATATTCTCCCCAAATATAAAAATAACCGGTAATCTATGTACACCGGATTACTTTATATTACCACTTACATGAAAATAAATCAATAGTTTTGCGAGAATTAGAAAATTTATCTGGGGAAATATAGTGGCGATTGCTCTTATGGAGATTCTTTTTAATAACAGGACTTTCGCTTTATAAGATAATTCTGCTTGAAAATGGTCGCTTCGACAGGCTCAGCGACCGGTCACTAAGCCTGTCGAAGTGACATTATGCGAAAGTCCTATTTTAATTGCATTGTAAATAAACGATATTAACTGTATGATTAGTTTATGCCTGTATTGTTGCAACAGCAGGTTCAATAGGAAGGATTCATATGAAAAAAATCTTATTACTTATGACAGCTGTTATGCTGGCTATTGCAATTACCGGGTGCGGCGGTGCCAGCACAAGTGCCGCTATAATTAATACTGGTTCAGCAACACTGATTACTCGTGGCTGGCATAACAGCGACTGTTTCAACTTTTCCACTTGCGCAGTATCAACGACTCTGGGTGCCGGTGGCGATTTATGGGCTGAATTAAATTACATCCGCCTTGGTATAGGAGTAACCGCCATACTTGTACCGGCAAATACAACTACAGCACCGGAAATAGTCTATACCAGCGATTCCATCACAGCACTTAATGGTCAATTATATGCCGTTAAACTGCCAAATAACACTTATGGGTTAATTTCAATTCAAAGCCAAAGCGAAGGAGCTTTTGATCAGGTAACCGGACCTACTGGACAATTAACATTTACCTATAAGTATCGCGCCGATGGCAGTCGCTCATTTTAAATCATAAAACTTATAGTTGTTCATGAATAATAATCATTATCAATTTGACCCCGTTTAGGGGTCAAACGTCTATAGAAATAGTACAACAAATAATCCGACCCCGTAGGGCGTCGTACTATGATTGCTGGTAATCTACGCATGTTCGACGCCCTACGGGATCGTTAATCATATTGATGTCGAATTCTATAGACGTGAGACCCCTAAAAGGGGTCGATGTGATGTTAACTCCAGATTATTGGCAACAATTCAAAATACTGACTTTTTTTGTTAGCATTTGATTGATGATGCCCTAACGAGGTCGTTAATAAATAAAACCTTACCACCTACTCTTTTCTAAGCAACCATTTGCAGGCAGCCTCTGCTATTTTCTTGCCGGCATCTGTACGCCACCAGGAATCGATGGCATTTTCACCAAGTGGAGCCAATCCCAGTAGAGCTACACGTCCCTTGCCTACCTCGCCAAATATCATTGCAGGCTTTCCATCAGCGGTTAAGACTGTCTTAGAATCAGCTTTTGGCTTCAATTCATGTAGCCAAATTGTCGTTGCCTGACCAATGTTAATATTTGACAAAGCTCCTTCACCTTTGATAGTCAATGCTTTCTTTTCACCTATTGGCTGCAAGTCAAACGATTTTAATGTTGCTGGCAATATTGATGATATCAGTTCACTTTCCTGCCACCATCCGCGTCCCAAACCATAAGGACCACCGGTCATCAGTAAAGAACCACCAGCTTCAACCCATCCTTTCAACCACCCACGTTGTTCGAGTGACAATGTCCTAACATCAACATTGGATAATACCACCATTCGATATTTTGCCAAATCTTCCGGCTTTGTTAATTGTGGTCCATTCCATCCGCGTTGGCTGCGATAAACATACCAATCACATTCGGCAACCGGTATCTCCATACTCTTTAATACTTCCTGCAGATGCAGTGATTCATTCCATATTCCCAACATACACCATGCGCCACCATCTTTAGCCGGAACAAAATCAGCCGGCCAAGTGCGCAATTTTTGTTCAGTTATACGCTCAACTTCGGTTAATCCTTTCAATTCTCTAACTTCAAAATTATCAATTAATAAACCATCCCATCCACCGGTCACCTGTATTCCGCAATTACCGCGGTCCCACCCGATGGTTGTTTCTATCGACAGATCCACCCATACACCTGGTTTAATATCAACAACGGGAAAATCCTGATCAACTGTCCAAATACGACCTGCCGGCCAACAACGCAAATGAATCTTTCCATCAACAGGGGGAGTATCCATACTTTTAACCCGTAAAGAAAACCGGTATTTCCCACCAGAAACGCCACCAAAATATCCCTCAGAATATAATGGTGCCTGTACCTTTACAGCTTTCCCCTCTATACATCCGGCATCATCGACTCTTGTTTTCTGCTGTTTCCACAATTGGTGTGACGCGGGGAATATAATGGGTGGAAATTTATTCGGTGTGTAATTTGCCGGCACAGGTGTAGAGGTAATTTCTTTCGGATGTGTCGGCACTGGAGGCAATGAATATCGCCATGTCGGTAATTTGTCGTTTAATGGCCCACTACATTCAACAGCAATAATTGTCCATTGAATTAGTGCAGATGGTTTTACAATGATGGCATTATCTTTCTTTGTAAATGGTAATTCTTCCCGTATCGGCAATGCACCGGCAGTTATAGTCGTTGTCTCACATTTTTCACTGCCACTGATTGATGTTTCTACACCTTCGCTGCGATCTGCGGTAATTTGCCATGCATGTTCTGCCTTCCATCCGGCAGGCAGATTCCATGTCAATTCGAGTCCATCAATAGTAGGCGGTGGTATCTGATTTTTGCTGTCAACTGTTGTCTTTTCAGGTTTATTAATAAGATGCACCAGATATGTCCGTTTTCCTGCTGATGGTTCCAGCACTCGTACGTATGGTTTCCACCATAATTCACGGTCGGTCTTTTTATCGAGTTTCAAGATACCTTCTGGAGCAGGTCGCAATGTATCACCGTAAAGCAGATCGCAATGTCTTGTAGCCATACGCAGGTATGGCATTTGCCATTCTGACGCCCAATATGCCAAATGCACACGTCCCGCCATCATTAATGCCGTTATGGTCCTGCTGTCGATGGCATAATTATGTGCTGGTGTAATTGCATAGGCGTGACCACCGCGACGGGCAGCATTATTCCCCAAGCTATTCGTCTGTTCTGCTATGGTTTCCCAATTTGTACCAGTATTCCAATATGCGGTTACGCGTTCCTGCAGGTGCAAACCATCGTCTCGCAGGTATTCGGTATAATAATCATTGGGCGTTGGCATGGTATCAAATGGCATAACCTGTTCATATGGTTGACGGCGTTCTTTCGACCATTCCATATTATGACCATATATCATTCCGGGTTTAGCTTTCTCCAACGCTGCACGTAAGCGCGATATGATAACGGGTGAAGTCATACCTTTGTAGGGTACTTTGTTTCCCAGCATATCTGCACCGGCAAAATCGTAATCATACAGGTCGTCATAACGAAAACCATCCCAATCAAACCGTTTTGTAGATTTAACAAGCTGGTCAATGTGGTAGTCAACCGGACCCGGCATACCTGTCTGAGGTCCCCATACTCCACGCGCGCTAAAACGCGCCTTTTTTGTCTGCGGGTCAAACCTTTCATTATCATCTTCACGCATTTGACGCGAAATCTCTCCCCCGCTCCAACCCATCATTTCGTCATTACTATCCCAATTGCACCACTCAGGATGCTGGCGAAATAGCTCGTTAACGCGAAAGCCAAAATCAACCCGTAAGTCAGTATATGACAAAACCTGCATACCTTGCGCATGTGCCGCTTTAATTCGCGCATCAATTGTCTTGCTGCTTAATTGTGCCAGAGTTTGCCCACTCCACCATCGATCCTTACCTTCAGGCGGGGTCAACATAGCGAAATCATCGGGTGCCCAAAAAGTTATTTCGGTAAGAGGAAAATAGTTTTTTCGCATATTGCCAATGAACTCATCTACATTCTTTGGCTCGTAATCTTTATCCGAACCCCATGCTGCCAGATGCCCGATACGTACAGGTTTATCACTTACGTAAAACCAATCAACTACCGATCCTATTTCCTCGCCATCTTTCCCAGGTTTTCGCAAAACAGCTTTTAATTGATGCCCATATTCCGGTAAAACAGGAATTTTTACATTTACATAATACGGATCTTTACCGGCGGCAGGTATCTCTATTTCATTATCGCTTATTGATATTGCCTTGCCAAAACCGCTTTCAACATCGACAATCAAACGTGCTTTTTGCAACTTTTCTGAACCATTGCGTAAAGTTACCGTCGCACTGCCAGCTTCTTTTAATTTATAAACCAGCTTATCAGCGCGTATGGATGTTATAAAAAGTGGGTCAGTTAATGGTTCAAAATGAATACCATCAAATCGCAATCCTTTCCATCCACCGCGCAGTAAGAGGCCTACATTACCATTGCCTGGCCCTGCATGCATCTGGCGGGTAATTAAAATCTGCTTACCCCCAGTTCCAAAATCAGCAGGTGCAATCACAGTATTAAATCGATATGCGCCGGGAGTTCCGTATGGGTTCCATATAGAACATTCTACACGTTCATCTTCTTTGGCTGCCCGGTCTGGTGTCAACTTGAAAGTAACCCGCCACCAACCTTCGGTTAGACGCGACTGCAAGCCATACATTTCCAACTTTAATTGCCCGTCAAGTTCCATCGTCATTCCACTATCGACATCAACCAGATGTCCAGTTTTGCTGGATCTCGGAGCTAATTCTGCTGCCGTCAAATCCCATGCTGCTTGTTCGGCAGAAACAATAGTGGTGAACATGACACACATACAAAATGCTATTGTTAACATAAAACGATGATAAAAAATATTTTTCATATAAATCATTTCCCTTTAATTTTGGAACGTTCCTTAATACTATTCTACTTATCCATTGCCATTCTGTCAATAGAAATTTAAAAAAGTCAGTAAATATGCTATCATAAAAAAAATACAGGGACATCATGGCTAAAATAACAACGCGACAAAAACCAATAACTCAACGCGACATCGCAGAATATTGCGGACTAAGACAGTCCAGCATATCTTATGCATTAAAAGGTGATACCCAACATGTGCCGGAAGAAACTATTGAAAGAGTTATGGAGGCGGCGCGTATACTCGGTTACCGGCCAGAAGAAACGCAATGGGCACGCAAAATGGTGGGACGACGCCACCAGAATAAGACTATTAACCATCTGATTGCAATTTTACTCCCGAATGATTTTCATAAAAGCCCCTACTCGCTGGAACCATTTCTGGGTATTTGTGATGCATTAACAACGTCCGGGTTTAATATGGTCACAGTAATCACATCAATGGATGTTGATACTACCCTTGAAAACTCTCCAGTCTTTCTTCGTGGTGATATAGATGGTTTGATAAGTACTATTCCATGGGATAATTTTTCGCGGTTTGTTAAGTTGATTGAGGAGAACACCTCGTTCGGCCACCGTCCTGCAATTGAAGCTTTAAGTATCCGCAACGGTTCTAACAGGGTGACAATTGACCATGAAGATGGTGGTTACCAATCGGCAAAACATTTATTGCAATTAGGCCACCGGCATATATTATTCTTCAGCGCATTGTTTGCTGAAGACATGGTTCAATTGCGATTATCAGGTGTAAAACGCGCATTAATTGAGTTCGGGTTTGACCCGGCGATACATTTACATGAAGTAACCCTTGGATTTGGGTGGTTAAGCAAGGATTCGCAGCAAGATGATATAACACCACTTTCAATTAGTACAAAAAATGGAAATATGGTCGAAATTGATATTGCAGATTATTTAAAAGAAAACCCGGAAATTACCGGCCTATTAGCCTGGAATGATGCTTGTGCAATTCATTTATATAATCTTATAGTTTCCAATGGCATAAAAATACCCGAAGATATCTCCATCGTAGGTTTTGATGACCATTATCCTATTCTTGATAAAAATGAACATAATATTCTAACAACAGTGAACGTGCCATATCGTGAAGTTGGCAGAGAAGCAGCAAAACTACTGTTGGCTCAAATCAAAGAAGAAGAGGAAGAACCACAGGAAATAATTTTGCCAGTTACTTTAGTAGTGCGAAACTCGACTAAAGTTGTTACACAGAGATTCACGGAGGAGACACGGAGATACACGGAGTGAATAGAAAAAGGTTCTTTATGGCTCTTATGTTTGTTGCTGCGGGCCAGTCCCCTTGTTCTGTCCTCAACTCCCTCCGTCACTGCGGTGACACCTCCCTCGGCGAGTGAGGCATAATTTGCCATTTGCAATTTGTGTCTGAACCGCGGATTGAGAGGATTGGAAGGATTTATTGGATTTTTTTTGTGTTCTTTGTGGCTAAAATACATTCACTCCCTCCATCACTACGGTAAAACCTCCCTCGGCGAGGGAGGCATAATTTTCCATTTGCCATTTCAACTCTTAACTCTTAACTCTTCACTCTTCACTCTTCTCCCTTCTCTCTTCTCTCTCTCTTCTATCTTTTTGACGGCATTAATCTTTGCAGCCAACTGATGAAACTTCCGACGTTTCGGCTTTGGAAGTATACTTTTCCTGGGCCGTGGAATCGACAAACAAGGCATTCTCCTGATGTGATGGAGCTAATCCATCCACCTGATGCTTTCTCGATGGTATAGCGCATATTTGCCGGCCAGGCGA
>JBIJDE010000106.1:0-11862 GCA_044344305.1 Armatimonadota bacterium | reverse complement strand
AACAAGTGAAGGTTTTTGATAAAAACGGCACATTTATACGCGCAATCGGCGTACCTGGCGGACGTCCGCAACCAGGCAAGTGGGAACCAAATGGCATGTATAAACCAAATGGTATCGCAATTGATATAAAAGGTCGATTATGGGTTGCCGAAGAAGATATGTGGCCAAAACGCGTAAGTGTATGGTCGGTTGATGGACAGATGTTGATTGATTATATCGGTCCAACAACGTATGGTGGAATGGGTGCAGCAGTAGATTCTGCAGATAAAACCCGGGTATTCGGAAATGGTTGCGAGTTTAAACTTGATTACACAACTAATAAAGCAACTGTTACCGCAAATCTGATAGGCGGCAATTTGGATGGTGATATAGTAAAGATGAACGGTCGCGAATATTTCATGGCGAAAAGACAGAAATTGTATCTTCGCAAGGGTGATGCATTGGTGAAGATTGCTGATTTTGGAACTTTGCGTAAACAAGATCTGGCAAAATCAGATATTCCAATAACTAATCCACCCGCGACAGATATGATTAATTACATCTGGTCTGATTTAAATGATGATGGCAAAATACAGGCAGATGAAGTAACTTCTTGGCCATGTGGCGGGAATGAAAAGACCATAAATATTGGTGGCTGGGGTGGTTATTGGCTTGATGACCAGTATAATATCGTTACTGATGGCGGTGGTTATGGCAGCGATTTCTCGCAGTTGATACCATTTAAATCCTGGACTGCTGGCGGCGTGCCAACCTGGGATTATTCCAAGGCTGTTACATATCTTGATAGAAAAAATCCCAAGGCTGGCGGCAGTGCAGCTACACTGTTATTGGCTGATAAAGGTATGGCAATTCTTGGCCATAATCCTATTCTTGCCGTTAAACCGGGTGGAGAAATAGCCTGGACATTCAACGATAACTGGTGGGGAGTACATGGCTCACATGCTGCACCAATTCCTGAGAATGATTCCGTGATTGTAGGTTTATTAAGCTGTATCGGGGTAGCAAATACTGGAACATCGCTGGGCAAAATATTTGCTATTAATACCAATATGGGTCGAATGCCAATATTTACCACCGATGGCTTGCTGGTAGCGACATTATTCCAGGATTGCCGCATCGGGTCAGACCCCTGGCCTTCATCCGCCAAACAAGGTTCACCAATGGGTGGTGTCACTATGGGTGGCGAGTGGTTCGGCGGTTATTTCTTCAAATCAGAAAAGACCAATGAATATTACCTGGTGGCTGGCGGCACATCATATAATCTCATCAAACTGAATGGCTTAAATAATTTAAAACAATTTCCAGTGAAGAAATTTACATATAATGTGAAAGATTATGCCGTATCAGAAAAAATGCAGATTCAAAAAGCGGCAAATGCTGGCAAAAATAATATTTTAACCATTACAAAGCTGGCAGTTGCTCCCAAGATAGATGGTAAATTAGATGAATATGCAAAGGATAGTTTCATAGAATGGAACAGTGGACAATATAAAGCTCGTGGTGCTGTTGCAACTGATGGTAAAAGATTATATCTGGGTTATGACATTACCGGAGATGCCAACCCAATGGTAAATGGCGGTCAAGATGTCAGCCAGCTATTCATCACCGGCGATTCGGTAGACCTGCAATTGGGAACCGATGCGTCTGCAAACGGAAAACGAGGTGACCCTGGTATTGGTGATCTGCGCTTGCTTATCTCCGTGCTGGATAACAAACCGACGGCAGTATTATACCGCTGGAAAACAAATGGCGAGAAACGCATTCAAACCTTCAACAGTCCATGGCGAAAAATTAATCTCGATTGGGTTGAACAGGTGAAAGATGCAGAAATATCTATTGTTCGCCGCAATAATGCCTATATTGTAGAGGCTTCTATTCCGCTACAGACATTAGGCTTTAACCCCGAAGCCGGCAAATCATATAAATTGGACATGGGTGTAATATATTCCGATCCAACAGGGACCAATCGCGCTGCTCGCATTTACTGGTCAAACAAAGCGACCGGATTGGTCAATGATGTTCCTGGAGAAATAATGGCAACACCAAACTTATGGGGAACAGCGAAGTTAGGTGAATAGATTTATTAAGGCTCATGTAAAACATTAACTTAAGGGACTGACACCGAGTGGTGTCAGTCCCATCGTGTTTAGCAAAAGCCTCTAAAGGTTGTTAAATGTTACTGGGTGTTTTATTACTGATGGGGACCGGGTTAGTCTGGGCTTTTATTGGTGGATTAATAAGTTATACGGCGCGAAATAATGTTAATTTGGTGTTGTTGCAATGCACACAAGTCGTAATGACCATGATTATTACATTTACGATATTTCCTGATTATCACATGTTATCTCATGGCATATCTTCATCAACCCTTATCCTTGTCGGTATTTTACTTGTTGCCGGTTCTCTTAATGCATTGGCAACACTCACTGTACAGCGTGCTATGCGTACTGGGCATCAGGGAGTCGTATGGTCAATCAGCCAGTCGGCACTGGTGATTCCGTTTTTAGCCGGGGTTTTATTCTTTGGAGAAAAATTATCTTTGCTGCACGTCACCGGTATAGTATTATTACTCATCTCACTTGCTGCTTTCGGTTTTGCCAAAAATAATACAAAAGAAGAATATCCAAAAGAAGAATTTAAAAAATCACCATCATGGTTCTTTTTTGCTCTATTAGCATTATCAATTTATGGGGTACAACAGACATTAATGACTATGCCTTCGCACTTGCTTTCTTTAACAGACTCTGCTCATATTCGTATTCCACTGATATCATTGGGTAATGGTTTGGTATATTTCAGCATCTGGGGCAAACGTCCGGTATTGCCAACAAAACATATTTTTCTGCTGGCTGCATTCACCAGTTTAGTCAGCATCACCAGTTCATTCTGTTTATTCACCGGTCTCGATAAACTTGCACAATCCGGCATGGCATCAGTAGGTTTCCCTATTTGTGTAGGAACCTGTATCTCCGGCTTCGCCATTTACAGTATTCTGGTATTGCGCGAGAAATGCACATGGATACATATCGCCGGCATTCTGTTGGGACTTATGGGAGTTGTTTGCGTTTCTATGCGGTGATATAAAAGATTTTTATTTTTTACAGGCAAGTCTAATATGTAATCCTAAACATACTCTTAAATATCTAACGTCATAGAGACGGTAACAATATGAAATAATTGATGATTTGTAAAAGTAGCGTTCATACCCTGTATCACTTGCCATTCTTGAAATATAAACATATTATTAGGTATGCCAGTCAGTCAGATGAATAATGAAAGAGGGATTGCTATTCGGGTGGGGGTTCCACGCGCGCTGTCGCATTACCATTTATACCCGTTTTTTCGTACCATATTAAATGGTTTGGGTGTAGAGGTGGTGGTGTCGCCACAGAGCAACGCTGATGTGATGGAGTATTTGCATACCTGCCCGACAGATGAGCCTTGTTTGCCGGTGAAGCAGTTGTTTGCCCATGTACGATGGTTGCAGCGCAAGGGGAATGTGCATTTTATCTGGCTGCCGCGAATTACCTCGGTATTTGGCAATCCGTGTTGTCCGAAATCGATTGGTGCGCCGGATATGGTTTTTCATTCATTGAATTTAGTTAGCAGTCGGGTATTGATGCCGACCATAGATATTTCCGATGACCCGGGAAAAATGGTGCGGCAAATAGAAAAAGTTGCCGCTAAGTTTGGACAACATAACCCGCGGTATTTAAAAAAACTACTGGCTGGGGCATTATTCGACCTTGATTTAGACGTTTCCCGTTGTGTAGAAGCGCGAATTTCTCCGGTTGACCTGTGGTTTAATACTCGAACATTTTTAAATAATGATCTTGATGAAGATGCTCCGCGTATCGCTATATTAGGCCAACCATATTTGATTTACGATAAAGTTTGCCGGGTGATAGCTGACTATATAAATCCCCGCGCGATTATTATCACCCCGGAGATGGTAAGCCAGAGTAAAATAGACAAAGCGGTTGAGCTAATTCCCGATGCAGATGAACATTTGTGGCATCTGGAACGCCAGGTTTTGGGAGCCGGATTGCACCTGATAAATAGCGGCAAGGTCGAGAAGGTGATTAATGTCACTGCCTTTGGGTGCGGCACATCTCTGGTGACAGAGCCTTATTTGACCGGCGCAGCCGAGGATGCAGGAATTCCGCTATTAAATCTAATTATTGACGAACATACCGGTGAAGCTGGAATATTAACCCGTTTAGAGGCATTTATTGACACTGCGCCATTTGACAGTGAACCACCTGCAAAGAACGTTGTACCCATACATATAGAAAAACGTGTGGTAGGATATCCTTCAATGGGGCATGTCGATATCGGTTTTGATACGTTTTTTGCTGATTTGGGGGTAGATTATATCACCGCGCCACGCACCTCTACAGCAATAATTGAACTTGGTCGCGATCTTGCTCCCGAATTTGCCTGTTTTCCATTCATCAGCACACTGGGGCAAATGCAAAATCTGCTGGATAACGGCGCAAACACTATTTTAATGGTGGGCGGCAAGGGGCTTTGCAGGCTTGGATGGTACGGACAGATACAGGAGTTGCTGCTGCGAAGAACTGGCAGACAATTTGATATGGTGGTGGCAGACTCGTTTTTACCATTGACGGAGAAATTGCCGGCATTTATTAAAAATATTTCTATACTGACCAATAATGCACCCTGGTATAAATTGATACCTTCATTTTTATTCTCACTGGATAAAATAAGGACGGCGGATAAAATCATTGAATTAGTGCGGGAATTGCGTGCGTATGAAGATGTTCGCGGTGCTGGCGATGAATTGCTGAAAAAATATTTTACTCGTTTACGCCAGATATCCAGTAAAGATGATTTGAAATTATTCGCAAAGCAGGCTTACCTGGAGATTGCATCTATCCCAAAATCCGAGACAAATCCATTGAAAGTGCGGTTGACCGGCGAGATTTGGGTATTATTGGAACAAGAAGCGACTAATTATCTGGAACGCTGGATAGCGACGGCAATGCCACACCGGGTGCTGGTAGATTGCCGGCACAGCGTAATGGGATGGTATGACGACCATGTATTGGGGCAGGGGAAGTCGCGACAACAGCGCATGGAATCACAAAAAGCGGCAGAAGGATGGTTGGCGTCGCCAGTTGGCGGACATGGATTGGAGTCGGTAGGAGATGTGGTGCTGGCGTCGAAAGAAGATATTGACGGTGTTATTCATATATTTCCGTTTACCTGTATGCCGGAGATAGTCGCGCAGAATATAATAGTATCTGCCAGCGAGTCGCTGGACATACCGGTATTGACTTATGTAGTATCAGAACAATCCGGTGAAGCCGGGATGGCAACGCGGTTGGAAGCTTTCCTTGACGTGCTGGAAGCTCGTAAAAATGCGGAGAATTAAAGTTATATGTATTATCTGGGGTTAGATATTGGGTCGGTAACGACAAAAATGGCGGTGATAGATGAAAATTTATTGCCGATATACACATCATATTTGCGTACAAATGGTCGACCGGCAGATGCTGTTCGCCAGGCGTTTGTACAATTGGATAATTATTTCGAGGGTGACATACCCATTACAGCGGTAGGAACTACCGGTTCTGGAAGGCATCTTGCCGCCGCCATGTCTGGTGCTGATGAAATACGCACAGAAATTACCGCTCATGCAGTCGCGGCGGCAAAATATTGTCCGCAGGTAAGCACTGTAATTGATATAGGTGGCCAGGACTCGAAGGTTATATATATCAAAAACGGGGTTACCGTCGGGTTTAATATGAACACTGTTTGCGCCGCCGGAACAGGGTCGTTTTTAGATCATCAGGCAGAAAGATTGAAAGTGCCGGTTGAAGAATTTGGCAGTCTCGCCATGCAATCAAGCAATCCCGCACACATCGCCGGCAGATGCGGAGTATTTGCCGAGTCCGACCTGATTCACAAGCAGCAGATGGGTGCATCATTGCCAGACCTTGCCGCGGGATTATGTTTATCATTAGCGCGAAACTACCTGCAGAATGTCGCTCATGATATAAACGGTAAAAAATTACGTGATGTAATATTATTCCAGGGGGGAGTCGCTGCAAATATAGGCATGAAAAGCGCATTTGAGAAATTACTCAAACGTGATCTGGTAATTCCGGAACATTTCAAAGTGATGGGTGCGTGGGGCGTAGCGATACTGGCGCATCGAAAATCAAAAACTTCCAATTTTAAAACGAAATTTCGCGGACTGGCAAATCTTATTGATGTTAATGTAAGTCAGTCGTCATTTATATGTAAATCATGTGCAAACCAGTGCGAAATTAATCAGATTTCCATTGGCAAAGACGTGGTAGGCCGCTGGGGAAACCGCTGCCCGCGTTGGGATGACCTGACATTACAGGCAAATGAACCAGATGATATACAACAAATAATTATGGAGTGTGGCAGATGTCAAGGTTAATAACCTGGGTTGGCTGGAATATTTTTTTAGCGGCTATTCCATTAGCTGCGGCATATACATTTTCATTTCTATATTCTTTTGATATCTCGAAAAAGAATAGAATTTATACTTATTTAAAATATTCATTCCTGCCGATTGTCTTCTTAATTTGGCTTGCTTTCTTACCTAACACCTGCTATTTAATTACTGAATGGCGGCATTTGTTAGCGTCAATAATATATTCAGATGTAGCACAGACTAAACCAGGTGCAAATCGCGAATTGCTGGTATGGTTTGCCATGCAAATGCTTTTTTATATTGCCTACAGTGGCATTGGAATGCTACTGTTTGTCCTTTCCACCCGTCCTATCTGGCGAATAGTAAAGCAAATGAAAATAAAGGCTTTTTGGTTTGCAATTCCTTTCTTTTTCATAAACGCCCTTGGAGTTTATCTGGGATTGATTCCCCGCTTTAATTCATGGGATGTCATGCATCGCCCATCCGTGATTGTTAACGAGGTAGTTAGAGTATTCAGCACATCACATTTAATAGGCCTTGTTATAGGATTAGCAATATTCTTATGGCTTGTTTATTTATTTTTTGATATTTGGATAGATGGATTTAAAGAATTGGTTAAGAGCAAAGAGAAAAGTTCTGATAGGAATAATTTGTAAATTTTGAATACTGCTCTGAAAAGTATTATAATTGCGCTATGAAGAAATCATTATTTTTTATTATTTTAATACTACTTGCGCATTTTGTGTTGGCAGCAAATAATTATGTAGTTGAAGAACAGAAAGAATACATGGGAGGCATTAAAACTCTTGGAGATTTAACGGGAACTTTTATATGGTCATCTGTTTACTTGTTAATCTATACTGCTTCAATTGGTGTGCCGTTGTCTTATCTGAAATATTACGTTTCTTTAGATGCTGATATGATAAAATGGGTTCTGTTTACCTGGGTAGGTGGTCTGATAATAAATGCGTTTGCTTATAAATTTATTCATCTGCCATTTTTAGGTGTAGCGTTCATAGCATTACCGTTTATATTTGGCCTGGCTTTTTTCATAAATTGGCGAAATGATGTTACAGTAGAAGATAGTTTAAAAGTTGCAGGGGTAACCGCAATTTTATGTGCGCCATATTTCGGACCCACTTGGAGAATGTAAATAAATTGATGTTTATGAAGTCTAAATTATGAAAAATATTTGACATAACATAGTTGCAAAACTTATACTTTCAACACGAAAAGGACGGGAATTAATCCCCGTCCTTTCATAATTCATAATAGACGAGGTGGCGGATATGAGCCGAGAAATGAATGACAGGTATTTCCCGCAGGAGATAGAGCAGAAGTGGCAGCAGAGATGGGACGATTCGAATCTATATCATGCGGAAATTAATGAAGATAAACCTAAATATTACTTCATGGATATGTTCGCGTATCCATCAGGTGACCTGCATTGGGGACACATCCGCAATTATACTATTGGCGATGTGGTAGCGCGTTATAAACGACATTGCGGTTATAACGTAATGCACCCAACTGGTTTTGACGCTTTTGGTTTGCCAGCAGAAAACGCCGCAATTAAACGCAAAGTGCATCCACGCGATTGGACAATGATGAACATTGCGAATATGCAAAAACAATTCCGCGCTATGGGTTACGGATATGACTGGCAGCGAAGCGTCGTTACTTGCCAACCAGATTACTTTAAATGGAATCAGTGGTTCTTTATTCAATTATTTAATAAAGGTTTGGCATATAAAAAACGTTCTGCGGTTAATTGGTGTCCGGATTGCCAGACGGCATTGGCTAATGAACAAGTTGTTGATGGTACTTGCGAACGTTGCGAAAATCCTGTCGTTAAAAGAATGATGGAGCAGTGGTATTTTCGCATTACTGAATATGCGGAAAGATTACTGGCTGGTCATAATGACATAAGCTGGCCCGATGATATCGTATCAATGCAGAAAAACTGGATAGGAAAAAGCCAGGGTGTTGAGTTTGCCTGGAAGATAAACGGTCATGATAAAGCTTTTCGAGTATTTACAACACGTCCAGATACTGTCTATGGTGTAACCTTCATGGTACTGGCTCCTGAGCATCCATTGGTTGACGAAATTACTACATCTGAACAAATTGCAGAAGTACAGAAATTACGTTCTGAAGTTGCAAAATTGAGTGAAATTGACCGTGCTGCTACTGATTTGGAGAAGAAAGGCGCATTTACCGGTGCCCATGCTGTTAATCCAATGAATGGTGAATTGGTTCCTATTTACATTGCCAATTATGTAATGATGGATTATGGAACTGGTGCAATCATGGCTGTGCCGGCACATGACCAGCGCGACTTTGAATTTGCCCGTAAATATGATATTCCGGTAATTATCGTTATAGCACCAGAAGGCACTGATTTAGATGCTTCAAAAATGACTTCGGCATTTGTCGCGGAAGGAAACATGGTGAATTCCGCTGAGTTTGATGGTATGCCTTCAGACGACGGTTGGGAAAAGATTGCAGATAAGATGGAAGAAATGGAAATCGGCAATCGTACAATAAATTACCGACTTCGCGATTGGTGCATCAGCCGTCAGCGTTATTGGGGCACACCTATTCCAATGTTGTATTGCGATAAGTGTGGAATTGTGCCAGTTTCAGATGATCAATTGCCAGTATTATTGCCAGAGGATGTTGAATTTACCGGATCTGGTCAGTCACCATTAACAACCAGTGAATCATTTATGAATACAACCTGTCCAAAATGTGGTGGTCATGCACGTCGCGACGCTGACACGATGGATACTTTCATGGATTCCTCATGGTATTTCCTGCGCTATTGTTCACCACAGGTTGAAGATAAGCCATTTAACCCGGAAGATATAAAGTATTGGATGCCTGTTGATATGTATGTGGGTGGGCGTGAACATGCAACTATGCACTTGATTTATGCACGATTTTTCACCATGGCGTTGCATGATATGGGGTTAGTCGACTTTGATGAGCCGTTTACACGTCTGTTTAACCAGGGGATTGTTACTGCCGGCGGTAAAAAAATGTCCAAACGCAGCGGAGCAGTGCCACCTAATGATGTAGTGAATGATTATGGTGCAGATGCCGCGCGAATCTTTATAATGTTTATGGCACCGGCAGGTGAAAGAGCTGAGTGGGGGATAGACCCGGTAACTGGAAAACCATATACAGTACCACCGGGGATCGAAGGAATTGCCCGTTTCTTAAATAGAATTTGGCGATTAGTAGCGCAAAATAAAGCAGCATTTCGATTGGGATGGCGAGATATTATTGAAGTGTTGGAAATGGGACCGCTGGAACGGGCATTAAGACGTAAAACACATCAAACCATTATAAAAGTTACTCATGATATTGAAAGAATGCAATTTAACACGGTAATTGCTGCAATGATGGAATTGTTGAATGAAATATCATCATTCTCACCGGATTCAAACGATATTTATGCAGATGTAAATACACCTTGGAGCGAAGCTGTTGAAATGTTGCTGAGGATGTTATCTCCGTTTGCGCCGCACATTGTCAGTGAGATATTTGAAATATTGGGTATAGATGGCGATATGCCATATCTACCATGGCCAACTGGAGATGTAAAAGTAGCTGCCAACGAATCATTAGAGATTCCTCTGCAGGTGAATGGAAAATTAAGAGGAAAATTAGTTGTTCCAGTAGGTATAGAAAAGGACATAATGCAAGAACTTGCGATGAATGATGAAGGTGTGAAAAAATATATTGAAGGTATGAGTATTATTAAAGTGATTATTGTTCCTGGTAAATTAGTGAATATTGTCGTTAAGTAGAGTAAATGGTATTTGGTTATCATAAATATGGGACTGACACTGAGTGGCGAAGCTAGGAAAGTGTCAGTCCCATTGTGTTATAACAAGATTTTGCTAAAACATGTAAAGAAAAATTATTATTTATAGAAAAATTATTTAAAATATTCAAAATAAATGCTAAAATATTTCTGTAATCATACGTAAGTTAGTGAAACTTTACAACGAGTATGAAGTATAAATAATTATAACAAGTCATCATACATATCGAGGGGGTTTTTATGATTTGTAAATTTTTAAATATGGTTATTGTTTTGGCAATAGTATTTATTGCCAGTGTGTTTGCATTAGCGGTTGATTTTCCTTCACCGTCTATGTTAACCCCATTAAATCAACCTCCAAGACAAACTGGTGGACAACCAATAGCTGTTGGCGATGTCGTAATGGCAGATCCGCCAATTGATGATAATGTTATGATGGTTGACCCGAGTCCTGATACTGGTGCTCCTGCTATTGATCCTATAGGTGGAGACCCTGTAAACGAAACAGAAACCGGATTTGTGCCTGAGCCGGAAAAGAACACCGATGATGGGTCAACATCTGTAACAAAACCTGCTTCTTCTGAATATTTCGTTCGGGTAATTCCTGTTACGAAAATGAATCTTGCTACGTTATCAAGATCACTTGGAGTAAAAACAGCAAGTATTAATGATTCTCGTGCGAATACTACTAACGATTGGTGGGCTTCATCTGATAATACGACAACTGGAATACCTGGAACAACCGATACATCTGGTGGTACTTCCGGTAACTTTGCTAATACAAAAATTAAAGATTCCCAAGAAGATATTAAACGGTTGATGACTATTTTTGGTGCTGTTGATTACGATTATAAACAGTTGGCTGCTCAGGCGTTTAATATGACAGTTCTGAAAGATGCTACTATTACTGCTGCTATACGCGACCTGAGAGTTAAACACGATAAATTAGCTTCTGATATCAATGACAGATGGAGATTATCGGATACAAAAGCTATTAATGCTATGCAAGATCGTGTAATGGCTTTTCAGTTAGAAATTGATGATATTCGTGCAATGGATGACTCATTAAAAAGTCCTGCGGCAGCCCAGCAAGGTGCTGTTGGTAATGATGTTAACGCGCAACTACAACAGGTTCAAACTGCATACCAACAGGCAACAGCACAATTTGCTAATAATCCACGTTTTTTAACTCAGTTAAATAGCGTTAAGGCTAATATAGCTACAGCACAAGCGGCAATAGCAAGTAATACCGGTGGAACAGGTAAAAAGGGTGCCAAAGGTGGAAGTAAAGCAGCAACCACAGCAATACAATCAGCTATTACAACTTTGGCATCTTTAGGGATTCAAGTTAATGGTCAAACAGCACCATTAACAGGTAATCCTTTATTAAATCCAGTTGTTAATAATGGCGTAAACGGCAATAATGGCATGTATGGCAACAACGGTATATATGGAAATAATGGCATGTATGGCAACGGATATAATAATGGCGTTTATGGTAACACTGGTTATAATACAGGTTATAACAATGGATATAATAACACCGGTTATAATAACGGTGTTTATAATAATGGGTACAATAACGGCTATGGAAATA
>JBIJDE010000105.1:0-11881 GCA_044344305.1 Armatimonadota bacterium | reverse complement strand
CTGATCCGGGTAAATCAATTTTTGTATTATTATCAGCAAGCAGTTTTCCACCGGCAGCAGTGAAATCATTAATTGCTTTAATTGTAGCGGCAGGAAGCGCAATTGTTTGCCCGACTACCAGGAGAGCTTTAACGTTTTTGAGTTCACCGGCAGCTATTTCTTCCTCTGACAGCAGGCGTGCCGGTCTGTTTATCTGCGCCAGTGTGAAATACGCATAAAATACAGGACTGCTATGGGCGAAATTAGTGCCGCCTTGTGAAACAGAATATAATATGGCAATTGATTCATCCGGCTCAAACTCATTCAACCATGTACCATAACGTTTCACCAGTTCTCCCGTCTGCCGTTCCTGCGCGGTTTTCACAGTGCTTTCATTCGGGTCAGTACCCCAGCCACCGGCCAATCCCGCGTTGCCTTCAGCATTGTATCCGGTGCCATTAGCGCCGCGCGCGAATGTTTCCAATATTCTGCGAAAATGTGAGCCCGGCTGTTCAGCGGTTGGTGATGTAATCCAGATTGGCTGCCCAAACCGCTGACCCATGCGCAATAGTGAAGTCCAGAAACTTTCCTGCATATCATGCGCGGAGTTGGGATAAATCTGGTCATTCCATGCTTCCATATAACGAAAGTCCAATTCTTTATAAATAGTAGGCAAATATTGCCCGCCCTGAATAGAATTGTGGTCAGCGGTAACAGCACTGGAATGTCGTTGAGCAGGCAAAAAATCACGTAAAGCCGCTATACCGCTTCGATAGAATTCAGCAATGATTTCCGCGTTAAACAAGTTGGAAATGCGTGGTTTTTCAGCATCTGACGCGCCTTTGGCTTTCGCGGCAGCCCATGTTTCTTCCCATCGTTTATTCAGCAGCACCATGCGTCGGTCGCCTGATTTATTATATGTTTCAGCAAATCGATAACCCGTGCCGCTGCCGCATAAATCGTAGTCTAATATCAAACCGAGAAAGTTGGGTAATCCCCGGCCAAACTGTGCGTAAACCAGATATTTTCGTAATGTTTCCTGTACCTGCTCAGGAATGCTGTGGTGTAAACCGAAGGAAATCTGTCGACTCTGAATGCCTTCCAACAGCAAAATATTATCATGGATCATTCTGTCATAAACAGTCATGCCAGGTGATGGCAGTCGCGGCAAACCGGGATTTTCCGCATATAATCCTATTGTATCTGGTACTACGCCGGGCCATCGCCTTGTCAACCAGGAAGGCTGCGGCATCTGATCTACCCAGCCATTAACACCTATCCTTTTCATAGCGTCTAAACTGTTTGGGCCGGCCAAAGGACTATTCAGATTAACCATGCCACTCTGTAAGGGTGGGGAGATAGTGAATGAATACGCGTATTTCTCAATGCCGGGAGCAGACAGGGAAACCGTATAGTCACCCGGTGCCAGTTCTGATGTATCAATCTGATATTCACAGCTATCCTCACCTGATGGTAAACTGAAATTTACCGGAATAGCGGCAACTTCCACATTCTTTGCGGATGATGTAACCTTAAGCTGTGCGGTCACTTTGTTTGCGGCGCTTCGCGCCTGCAATAAAAGGGGAATACGTTCGCCTGCGTAGTATGATTGCCGCAGCGCGGGATTTAAAATAGCTAAAGAACCGGAAATGCCTCCTACAGCCGTAACGATGACATCACCGGATGGGAAAAGCTGGGTTATACCGGTGTTTCGGCCATTGTAACCCGGAAAATATCCGACAACGGCTCCTTTTTCACCACCTAATACTTCCGGCAATAATGTTTCTTTGGGGACAATCCAAAATCGCAATCGATATATTCCCGGCACAACTGTGCCTTTCATCGACAACAGCCATGAATCCGGCTGAGTTCCCGGAACAATGGTGACAGGAATCATCGCGGATCCAACACTGTCAAGCCGGGTAAACCATGCGCCATATTCGCTTGATTTCACCGGGTCATTAGGTTCTGTCGGTATAATCGCAGCTAGCAGTTTTCCATTCTGAGCTATTTTATCAATCAATCTGTCTATTTTTATATTTACCGGTGTCATCCCGATGAATATATTGCCATCCATTTCTATCAAACTGCGGGGTTGACCTTCAGGACGAAACATCCGCCGGTTATATATTCCCACTTTCACCGGACCCGCTGATGCCGGAACTCTGACAGATGTCAGTGCAATAGACTGTTCCGTGGTTATTTCAGCTTCCCAAAGCAAGTTTTCGCCATTCCATGACCAGCCGTCAAGCTGATTCATCGACCAGCGCAAACTATCGCCGCCATTGCGTGTAATTGTAAACGCACGGGTGCGGTTGCTGTCAGTTACAGACTGTATAGCTCCCGAAATAACGCCAATGCCTGCGGATGGATAAAAAGTTCCTGTTGGGGAAATTACCCGGGAACCTTCCATACTGCATGGATACCTACCACGCAGCAAATATTTTCCGGCGGGTCCTGTGACAGTAATTTTTATCAATTCCGGCTGAATAATACAGGTTATTTTAACATTATTTCCCCGTGTTGCTTCCAGTGACACTTCGGTAGGCGATACTTGATTACAGGCTATAACATCTTTCTGGTTAGAAATAATCCGTTGACGTGTTGCGGCGTCCCATACACTCAACGCCGGCAAATCCCGCGGATTGCTTTCCAATAATAGATTTCCTTCTCTATCGGATAATCGCGATATTTCACCGTTTGCTGCAATCCGCAAAATATAACCGCTTTTGCCGGAAACGGCAGTAATCTCACGTTCGCCTTGCGGCAGCAAAGTAATGTTAACCTCCTGATATTCTGCCGGATAACATACAGTTACCGCCATAAATATAAGAACAAAATAAAAGAAATTTAAAATTCGATGGGTGTAAATATGATTATTTGACATGATGAACCTGCCTATTAATTGTACTCCGGTTAACATTGATTTTACCTAAGGCAGCCTTTTTTGTCAATTATAATCAGGCTTTTGCAAAACCTGTTTTCCCTGTATGTAACGTCGTCCTCTGACTTCCGCATTTCAGTACCCAAAAATTAAACAAAAAACTGTTGATTCGAGAGTAAAATTTTAGAAAAATAGGCAAATTTTAGAAAATCTTGCGGAACTTAGGAGAAAATAATTACACAGAGCTTCACAGAGGAGACACAAGATGCACGGAGTGAATAAATAAAGTTCTCTGTGAAGCTCTGTGTCTCCTCAGTGAAGCTCTGTGTCATACAAAAAAATCTATTTTGCGAATATGGTTACGATTTTAACATTTCTGATTCTTTCCAACGTTCCGATGTGAGTGGTTTTTTAATTTTTACAATTGATATTTGCAGGAACAAGTGGAATAAATAGAATAAATAGGGACAGTCACCTATATATCGGTTTTATTATCCGACCCACTCCGGGGTCGTAATGTTTATTTTAACACTTCTGCTATAAACATCTGACTCCTAAAAGGAGTCAAATCCTCTCATAACACATCACGCCTAACATCACAAATTCCACGCGAAGTCGCAGATTTTGCCGGTGGTAGTCAGCCGGCGCGGTTTGCTGCCGTCGGTGTTCATCAGGTAGAGGTCGCCGCCGGTGCCGTCGCGGGTGGAGATAAAGCCGATGGCCAGACCGTTGGAAACATAGCGCGGGCGGGTGTCGTCGGCATCTTTTGTGTCGGTCAGCCGTTTCACTTCGCTGCCGTCGATCTTCATTTCATATATATTATACTTGCCGTCGCGGTTGGAGCAGAAAAGGATTTTTTCGCCGTCTGGACTGACTACCGGGTAGCGATTCTCGCCTTCTTCGGTCAATAGCGTCTCCTCGCCCCCTTTCGCACTCACGCGGTAGAGTGCCCATTTGCCGGCGCGTTTGCACTGGTATACCACCAATTCGCCGTCCGGGCTGAAGGCCGGGTTATAGTTCTCAGTATTGACGCGGGTCAGACAGCGCAGTTGTCCGCCGGTGGCGTTCATGGTGTAAATCCGCCAACCGCCATCACGATTAGAGGTGAAGACAATCCGTTTTCCGTCGGCACTGAAACTCGGGGTGCTTTCCCCGTAACTGCTCCCTTTCATTCGCCGTTGATTCTTGCCATCCGGGTCGGCCAGATAGAGTTCGGTATTCGGAGTTGTTTGTGTATCCGCCCAATTTGTGTGCAGCCATCCCACTGAGAAAATAATCTGTCCCGCCGGACCTATACCCGGTTCGCCGGATCCCTGGTCGGTTATCGGTTTTAGCGTAAAATCTTCATTCAGCAGAGATACCACACCTTTTTGCAGGTCGTTGGTATCCGCCACCGCGACTATAATATTCTTCGGTTTATCCTGAAACAGGCACTCGGTAGGAACAACTTCGCGCGGCTGGCTCTTGCTCCCCCAGGAAAACGTGACGTTTGCGCCGCCGCCATATTCTACAAACTCCACCTTCAACGAGTAAAACCGGTTTGCCTCCAGGTCAACAGTCGCCGAAGGTTCCCCACAGCCGGCCCAGGAGTCGATAAGCAGCTTGTCATCAATCCATAACCGGCAACCATCGTCTTTGCTGATCCAAAAGGTATAATTTTCCGTATAACGCGGCATGATATACCCCTGCCATCGCGCTGAAAAGTTGTCGGCCCCCACTTCCGGGTCGGGTGAGTCTTCACCCCAGCCAAAATTAATCTGCGGGTCCACCCGCGTAATCTTCTTTTCTTCGTGATTACAGCCGTTGAAATAGATTCCTGCCAACCCGTTGTCTGCATGGTGATATCGGTTAATCAACGTCGACAGTTTATCCGCGCCCGCACCGTCGGCTATCGTCACGCAGACAATAGCGATGATTAGCAAGACACAAAACTGATGGCAGCATCGCATGAGACACACTCCCCGGGTAAATATTCGCTAAACCCAATACATTTACCATGAAATCACAATAATAACAGCACTCTCGCTATTTATTATGAAAGACCGGGCAACCACAAGGGATTGCCCCTACAATTTATAAAAGGCGAAAATTTAAATGAGTTGATATGAATACTACCAACCCGCCTTACGCGTGTCAAGAATTTTTCGTCTTTTGCTGTAAGAATCAACCTTATAATCCCAATTAATTAGACACGTTTAATGTGTCGCTGTTCTGCAACTTTATATCATTTTTACATTTTTTATGCTATTAACATTTCGCCGCTCTGCGGCTGGAAATCATGTCACATAACCATTACTTTATTATTTATTAACAGGCCTTTCGCTGTTATAGATATTGTAGGGGCAATCCCTTGTGGTTGCCCGATATTTACTGAATCCAAGCGAGTCCTGATTAATTATCTAATATTGCCTGTTTGGTGAATTATTTGTATCATTTTCTTAATATTTATCAGTTAACAATTAAACTCGAACAAAAAAGTCAGGATTTTAAGAGTCAGTTGCAATACTCTTGGTTATACAGGTTTTGCCTGTTAAAATTTAAATCATAACTTATTTAGAGATTTGATTACTGTTTAACTAATATTATCTGGAGAATATTTATGTCCAAACCGAATGTTATTTTAATTATGGTTGATCAGTTGCGGGCATTTGAGGTCGGTTGTTATGGCAATTTTATTGTCAAAACGCCGAACATCGACAGCCTGGCGGCTAATGGCATGCGGTTTGATACAGCGGTGACTAATAACCCGGTTTGCACACCGGCAAGGTCATCGCTGCTTACCGGGCAATATGGCCGTACATGCACAGGCGAACTGGGCAATGTTTCTGATGATCCGCCATGTCAGCGTCGCCGCAGATTGGTTGACTCTACAATTGCCGATTGTTTTCGCTCCGCCGGGTATGACACCGCTTTGATTGGCAAGTGGCATATTGATCCGTCGCCAATGATTACCGGTTTTGACTACGCGTTATATCCCCTTACTATCCACAGATACGCGCAGCAAACATATATTGAAAATGACGATAAATGGTTTACGGTGGAAAGTTATTCGCCAGATTTTGAGAATAAACGCGCGTGTGAATATATTGCCGGACAACATAATAAACCTTTCTTTCTCTTCTATAATATTCCGTTGCCGCACAATCCGATAGGCGCGGCGGAAATGCCGGAACGTTTTGCGAAGATGTTTGACCCGATGAATATTCCACTGCGTGATAATGTGTGGCGGGATGGTAAGTTACCATATAGTGAAACATGGTTTAAAGTTATGACAATTTGGGACTATTTTTGGCGTATATGGGGACCATGTTGGAATGCATCACTAAAGTGTGAATATCCCGATCCGATAGGTGATTTGCCGAGTGACATTCTTCCTGAGAACTTTAATCTGCGAAGTCTGGTTGCTTTATATTATGGCGCGGTAGCGTGGGTGGACGAATTATTGGGGCATATTGTTAATACCGTACAGGAAAACGGTCTTGCTGATAACACAATGCTGGTATTCGTATCTGACCATGGCGACAATCTGGGTAGCCACCACCTGTTTAATAAAGATTGCCTGTTTGAAGAATCTATCAGGATACCATTAATAATGCAGTGGATGGGTCAAATTGCGCCGCAGGTGAACCATGAACATATCGCGCAGATTATAGATATCGCTCCTACTATTCTGGCGATGTGTGGCGTGGAACCACCCGCGACCATGCAGGGACGTGATTTATCAGAAATCGTCAGTGGTGATACTGTTGTATTGCCGGATAATTGGGCATTTATAGAGATTGACCCGTCACAATTTGGCAAGCCTGGCATTGGTATCCGAACACCGCGTTATCTATATGGTATGTCACTGAAAAATGACGAACGTACTATCGATAATGATGAAGCGTGGTTTTATGATTTGCAAATAGACCATCTGCAGCAAAATAATCTGGCAGGAGTGGCTGAATATGATGAAATACGCGGTTTGTTGAAGTCACGATTGCAAAAATGGCATCTGGAAACCATGTGGCTGTCGGTAGACAGTTAGCAATCAAATTCAAATAAAAAAATATGATTTATATAACATTCTACATAACTTTTCTCAATAAAAATGAATTGCATAAGAAGCGTTAAAATAAATAGTCTTCGAGTGGAAAGGGAGCGATTTTCGCGCGTTCCCCAGAACACGAAATGGTATATCATTTAAAGATTGTGCCGATTGTACAAGACGCAAAATCTTGCGTCTCTACGACGACCACATTCTTTCATTTTAATGTAGTTTCTGGTGGGTGATTTAATATTAATAACCTATTGTGTTGATTTATTGGCTGGACTGGATATTTCATAATTCCATAGCCCTGTAGGGGAATAATTCCTCAATAAATAGGAATAACTGCATGTTTATTTATTTAACCACCTTTGGAGCAGATGTAATTATTGGCAGCACTTTTTTTATTTCTGGCCATACGGCATTAAAGCCGGCTGCTCTTTCAAAATGGGTTCCATCCTGCGCCAAGCCTGGTTTCCAGAATTGGGAATCCGGGCCGGTTGCCATGGCGGCCCCAAAATCAAGGACACCGGTGTAGCCATATTTTGCGAAATTATCGCGCATTTCTTTATTAAACTGTACAATCACCGGCGAAGTTTTATCTGGTGTCTGATCAGCTTCTGTTAATTTCTGCACGTCTATACCCTTGGCGTTATGTGTAAAAGGCGTCAGCGTGGCACGCCATTTACGTGCGGATGCAATCTCTGGACGGCCGCAAAGCTTTGTCTCCAGATTTAGCATTCTATCTAATGGGCAACCATTGCCAAGGTCATTATGGCCATAAAAGTTAATCATGTCAGTAGCATGTCGCAATATAGCGAAGCGAACCTGATTTAACTTCTCGCGAATTTCCCCATTTGCATCCAGTACATTACTCATAGCGTCACCACCGATGGCGAGATTACAGTGTGGCAGAGTATGAAAACTACGACCGAACCAGCCATTCTCCATATCTCTCTGTAATTGAAAGGTAAGACTATCACCAATGACAACAACAAATGGAGCATCTTCGCGAACTCCGGTGCCAGCCAACAGAAATGGAACAGGAAGCAAGTCAGATGTAGGTTTAAATGAAGCTTCAAGGTCTTTATCTAATGAGCGGTCTTTTTCATCTACCACGTTACCGTATGGCCACCGGTTATCGGGACGTTGTAAACTGCCAGATATAATACCACAACCAATGCGCGTCTTCTCTTTCAATGGAATATAGTTGCGCAGGTAAAGCATGTCGCCTGCCTTCACGGTCAATGGCATCGGATCTGAAATGTAGAATTGCCACGGTTTAACTATTGTCTCATCGGATGGGCTAACTATGTCCTGCGCGGTGTTGCGCAATGAGTAAGTGATGCGGACAAGTGGAGAATTATACGCAGTTTTGTAACTGCTTCGGATTGTCAATGTTGCTGATGAGGCATTTAAACCAATAAAGTAAATTTGCGGTCCCGCGGATTCAGCGACTTCAATATATCCCTGCGATGTGATGCCTGGCGCCGAAAACTCTGCTTCGATAATTGGCAGTTGCCCGGTACCACTGATGAACCTGGCATCTGACGGCAGCGAAAAAGCAACCGGGTCTGCGCAGTGGCCGATTACAGCCAATAAAACTAACATCATAATTGAGTATTTCATAAATTTTTCCTTTCTTAATTCTGAGTTGCCGGTAACGGGGTATCAATCCAAAAAAGACGTGAATCACCATGCTGCCAATTTAGACGAATAGTTACCATTTCACCGTCAACAGTTACCTCTTCAGTGGACAATCGATGTGGGTCAGGGTCGTCGCCGCATAAATCATACACCGGTGGGTTGCCTTGCAGACCACGCACTCGGATTGTTACACTGCCTTTTCGCGGGGTGTGTATTACCCCTTTCGCTTCCATAGGATTTTCAATGACGGCAAAAACACCTTTCGATGATTCCCATGCGCTGGCGACAAAACCGCCAGTGGTGGTAATTGCCCAACCACCTGGAGATGCCGCACGTATCTGGCTGATAAAATCCTGGAATTGGGGATTGACAGGGGTTTGCATAGCTGGTCCAGTATAGGGTACAGTTATGGTTTTCTCGCCAATTTTGGCAGTCAAAACCGGCTTACCATCTGGTGTATTTCGTGGCGCGTAAATCAATGGTATATCCGCAGGAATATCTTTAACAGTATCGGGATTAGCGTAAGTTACTATTCCCAGAGTGTCATGTAAAGACGCGATAAGATCAGAAAATGGTTGTTCAGTAAGAAACTCAGTCTTCTCTTTACGGTCATTTTCATTATTACTGTCAATTACAAGAACCCCGCCAATCGGCCTTACCCGGTCAGGTATTTCCATAACCTGGTCGCCCAGCAATGCCTGGGTATTCCACTGGGGAATCTCTGAATAACTGCTGTTATCTGAACCGGCGTGGGAACCACCGAAACAAAAAGCCAATTCATAACTGGTAAGTTTCCCCTTTGGACGATAAAACATGGGAACCCGTTCGAAAAGATCCATACGCCGATAAGATGTGCCATCAATAAGAAAATCATTGAATGGTACCCAATCTCGTTCAGTACGCAACGCGCCGGGACGCAACGGCATCACTCGTTCATGATTGTGACCTCCACCATAATACATCTGCGGCCACAATGCGCATACGGTACCACCATTGTATCCGTAACCACGGTACCATCTGGTATTTTTAAACCAATCTGTTCCAACATTAACCACGCCGGTATGGCTATAATCATTTCCTGTTCCCTGATGACCACCGTGGCCATTATTAAAAGGGTCATTCCAAAGCGCGCCAATCCAACGTTTATCCTGGCGTAATCCCGCGAATGCCGCGCGGTCTATCATCCCCGGCTGACCGATTGCCCCACCGTAATAATCCTGTTTGCGTCCGGTAACCTCGCGGTAAGCATTCTGGGTAGCCAGTTCATACATATAATAGTTCTTGCGATTGAGGTCCAGCGAACGATAATACAAATTGAAATCATTCAATCTATCTTTTTGATATGCTTTTTGCTGTGCTTCTTTAAAATCGGCAAAACTGGAATAATTATTTGTCCAACTGGTATCAAGTTTCATAGCCTTGCAGCGTTTATAATATAGCGACATCATGCCAACTTCTTCAGAACGTCCTTCATCGCCAAGACCTTCTTCCCAGCCATCATAAGTGTCATAGGTGAATTGCGGCGATCGCACCGCCATCATATGCGCGGCGGTACGTTCCAGTCCATAATAACCCCATTGCCAAAAAAGCAAACCATTTGGCAAAGGCGCACTATATTGTTTCACATTGCCGTAACATACACCATAATCGTAAGTCCAATTTCGGTCAGTTATATGTTCCACGCTCATCTGTGAAAATGGCCCCCACTGCCATTCACCACGCCACTTGCTTGCACCGCGTCCATAATATATCCACCATGTATTCCAATCGAGGGTTGGGTCAGCATACGCCTCACTGGTATAACCAGGTTTTTTAGGCGTTTTACCATCTATACGCGGCCAATCATGAATCTCGGCAAGACCGAACACATCAGTCCCACCCCAGGGACGATTTCGCATTGGAAAATAATCTTCAAGGAAAGTGTGGTATCCAACCTGGAATGACATAACGCACCATGGATTGCTGCCATTGCACCACTCGCCAAATGATACACCACATTTGAAATAATACGGGTCTCCCTGTACCGCGCGTATGTTGCTCCATGGACGAGTAACTATTAAACCACGGGCGGCGACTTCTTTATCATTATGAAACGCGCGCACGCGATAAATCCGCAATTGCTGTTTGTCATCATTTTTTGGAATAGTAATCTTCCATGTAGTATCATTTACCTTCACCACTGGCAATGTGTCGTCACCCGATTCATTGCGGCAAGTTATTGCGTCAACAGTTTCGCCATCACCGGTGATATGTATTGTCACTACTTCTTCAGGCCAATATACCAAGCCATATGAAGTGGTTAGGTCAGGACCATTTTGGTGACGCGGGAAGGTTTTAACTGGCCAGGTCCAACTTTCGCCCCATCGTTTAAGCATCGCTTCACTGGTGCGACTGCGATCTGGTTCAAAATATGAAAATTCAAGACTAACAGCGGCAGTTATCTGGCAGAATGTGCATGTCAAGATGGTAAAAATATATAATAATCGCATGAAATTATCCTCACAAATAATTAATTATTGAAAGAGTTGCTTATACTGTTCAAGCAACTCTTTGCCTCCCGGTTCAGGCAAACTTTCCAGCAGCAGCATTTTTCCGACTGCAACCTTATTAAAACCGGTTATCTTTCCTTCTTTCCCACCCGGGGTATTGGCCAGTGTTTGTTCCAGGTTTAATTTAGCTTTCTGTGCGTCTTCCGCATTGGCACATTCCACCACGCTAATTTCAAATTGGCTTGCGCGGCGATGTGGCGTTGTCCAAAAATTTGTAATGCCAGAATCCGGCTTATATTTCATTCGGTACATCATTAACGGTGTCACACCGGCATCATGGCGAAAACCGTCGTATTCAAATGCGGAAGGCAACAACCATCCCTGGTAAGTGAAACCTTTTGTACCAGTAGGAGGGATAAAAGGTAATTTAACGGCATATCTGCTGGATGGCAAAGTAAACATAGTCGGGCCGGAATCTGCCACCGCACCATCGGCCATTACAACCCCGCTTAACAACTGTTGTTCTGTAAAGGCACGCGCGGCAGCCAATACCCCCGCCTTTCCTGACCCGGTAATGCATACGATAAGACGTAAGGGGAAATCATTGGGATAAGTCGGTGTTGTCACAGTATTAAGTTTGTTCCACGCAGGATGATTACCGTTTTTAATTGGTCCGTCTGCCGCTTCTTCATATCGACTACGCACCATCCATTCCATAAAATAAGCACTACGATCAACCTCAATATACCCTATCCGTTCATCCCCTTTTGCCCATTCACCAAAACCACTCGCTACAAACCCACTGGTTGGTTGATACTGTAATGCTTTATCCGGTTGTACAGCATATTTATATTT
>JBIJDE010000544.1:0-3387 GCA_044344305.1 Armatimonadota bacterium | reverse complement strand
ACCTTTCTTCAATATAAAGGATATAGTCCTTTTCTCATCACCTGCTTTAATTTTAATAGTTTCAATAGCAGGCTGGTATTCCTTTATCCTTACTTCAACCTTTACATCCTGCAATTCCTCGCCTATCTCATCAAGGGTGAATACTGCCGGTGTTTTCTCGACTTGCAGTTTATCATTAATATATATCGATGCACCCGTCGGGGTGCTGGTGACATTGATTTGAGCTTTTTCCAATGGGGTAAGGTCAAATGTCATCATCTGGGTACCATTAGGAGATAGAACGAATTCTTTTGCTGCAGATGCGTAACCGATGAGACTCACGCGCACCTTATGGGGGCCGGGTGCGATATCATTTATGGTAATTAAACTGTTGCCACGATCAACACCGTCCAGTTGTACCCGCGCGCGTTTGGGTGTGGTGGATATTGTTACCTTGCCCGGCAAACCGGTGAGTGGTATATTGATTGCCTTATTGACACCATTCACCACCATGACATCGCGCGTTTCCTCGCGGTAATCCGCCAGTGATATCCGCACCTTATGCATACCGAGTGACAAGCCAGGGATATTCAATCCTGCTGCCGTTGTAACTCCGTGCATTTCACCGTCAAGGGTAATCGTCGCTCCTGGCGGGGTTGATGACACCTTGATAGCCCCCTGTAACAAGGTAAGTGTCACCGTATTCACAACTTCTTCGTTGGATTTCACTATCGATGCCTGGGTTACATCGCCATACCCATCGCGGGTGATAAATATTGTATACTGTCCGGGACGCAGTCCCTTCACTGTTAACGGTGTAACACCATCGATTTTATCGCCGCCCACATATACCGTCGCACCCGCAGGTTCGGAAGTAATGCGCAGCGAACCGGTTAATTGTGTTGTGGTAACCGGCGGTTGATATTTCGGCGGAATAGTAGTACTAATGACGCCTCTGGTGGTAATTCCATTTCTACGCATGGCAGCGAGTAAATCCTCTGCCAATGCCTGCAGTTTCGGTTTCCAAGTATCCGGATCATCCGGGTTCACCGTACATTCGCCGGCTACACCGGGTATCTGCTTACCATCCTCAACACCGACAAGACGAACACTTACCTGCAACCGTCCCCCCGGCACCGGTTCGGACGCGCCAGTCAGGATATATAGCGCGTTGCATAATTTCCCAAGTTTCTGCGCACCAACTATATCCGTCAAACCGCTTTCCTGCAGTTTCAATTCTTCCAATGCTTTGTTCAATTGCGTACGTTCTACCAGGTTCACCTCACCGGACTCGGATAAACGGGTGAAAACTGTAATCGCAAACGGTTTACCATATTGACCGGCAAAGGTGGGGCAGGCGATATAGCCAGGTGCTGGCTTAAGAATGAACTCCTCGGATAATTGCGGTGGTATCATCACTGGATGTTGTAGCTCTGTTGGAAATTCTTTTTTTACCATTTCAGGCACACGTTCATTTACATATTTGGAAAGTGAAGCCATGGTAATTTTCCCTTGTGTATCAGCAGCCTTACCATCCTGTAAACCTTCTAATAAAGCAGATGTGAAAAACGAATGCCCTTTTCCTTTCGCACTATAAAAAACACTTTCCGTTGAAAGACAGCCATAGTATGTAATTACCTGGTCGTTTTTTAAAGCTAAGGGAGCATTTGTAATTTCCACATTAGTCATAGGAAGTGCTTTTGTAATAAATTCACCGGCACCAGTGATTGACAATTTCACCACACGACAGGCATCCAGCCATAAAAGGCGTTCTTTACAATTGAGTGCGTTTAATTTATTGTGTATTTCTTCTACACTTAAACTTCCATTTCCTAAAGCTTCAACATCCGTCAAATCTGCTGTAACATCCGTCAATAATAAATATTGCTTAGTATTTAACTCTACTCCGTGGCCGCAAAAGTAAACTATAACACGATCATTTGGACCAACGTCTTTTTTTAGCTCTTTAAATAATTCATTGATATTACTTTTATTAGGAAATTGCAACGGGTCTGGTGAGTCTGTAGTAAACGTAAATGCATTTGTTGTCTTTGGGTTAGCATTGCTGATAGCCTGTTCAATCTTGCGAGCACCATCATTCGCAGCACTTAACGCTTGGAAGTTACGGGTATATTTGCCCACGCCGATAGAGACCACCCATACCTTTGACGCCGGAGTATCGGCAGCCAACACAGCACACCCCAGCGAAGTTAATACTATGAGCAGAATAAATATTATTTTATTCATAAATTTCCTTATTAGTTTTTGCTTCATCAACAACAGACAGAATAAAGAATGTCTCAGCACTCACTGCCCAATGCTTTTCCTGATTGATTTAACAGTTGATTCGAATAATCATATTATAATCGGTAATTACTGTCAGTAAATATTATACCATGCCTTACCCGCATTGCAAATATGCTAAAATTATACAAAACAACCTCAGAGCAGGATGGATATTTATAGAACTCCCGAGTTTCACTAATGCGGTACACACCCACGACCCTCTATAAATAGGGACAAGTCACCTATTGTCCTCTTTTTATCAAACTTTTCCGGTTTAAAAATAGCTTTCATTTTCTATCCTCTAACAATTCTATAAGTGGTAAAATCTTCTGTTTCGATCGTCCAAGCGATTATTTCCACGCAGTGTTACATGTTGCTTGACATCAGAAATAACAATTCGAGCGGCTCTTGGCATAATATAATTATTCAAACATCTTTATAATTATTCAATATTGAATAGAAATGGATTAATAGGTGACTTGTTGGTGATTCTGTCACGAGGCACGCAACAATAGTAGATAAAAAAATAGCAAAAGTTTCATCTGTGTCATTTGTGTAAAATACATATTCTGCTGTCCCTATTTACTCATTATCAATACATTTGCAACAAATCCAGCAATTTCCTGTCCAATTTATGTCCATACCAATCTTCATACTCAACATCAGTACGTCCAGAATCGAGTATCCCGAAGACTCCGCGGAAGTGCCATAATGCCCAACCGATGTTGGCGTCGCGGAGAATTTGCAGAACATCTTCGAACCAGCGCAGGTAAACATCGTGCGGGGTTTTGTTATATGCGCCGCCTTCGCCACAATGGACTCCAACGCCACTTTTTGCCAGTTCTATCCATGGTCTATAATGCTCTTCCAAATCTTTTCGCGTCCATTCTTTATCCCAATTCCAGCCACCCGGCCACTTTGGGGTCGGCACGATTGACCAGTCTACCCAATCGGTTGCCCATTCTGCCAGGTAATGGCTGACGCCAAAGGGAGAATACGCGCGGCAGCTTTGGCCGATATTAAGATCGGAAAGTTCTGGGCATGGGTCGGTGGCGCATTGCAGACCATCGGCAATAATTAAGCGTTGCGGGTCAATATTGCGGATAGTCCCCACCGCCCGAC
>JBIJDE010000545.1:0-3387 GCA_044344305.1 Armatimonadota bacterium | reverse complement strand
AGTTTGCCATAATAAAGATGAACAAAGTCATAAAGCTCATTAAAACCTTCTACTGCCACCCTTTGTTCCCAGTATTCCCAGGCGCGTTGTTCACCCGGTAACAGTAATGACCTGTCTCCATGCACTCTGTTTACATCTATTCCCGACTCGCGGCAGAATACACGCCAACCATTTTGCCAGATAACCGGATCATTATTTGGCGCGGACATTGATTCTTCGCCGAATACCACACCATCCAGCCATTGCCAATTCTGCAATCCTTTTCGCACCGTCAGCCAGGCATCTTCTTTCCCCGGGGTCAGCAACACCTGGCATGGATTGCCTACCACATTAATGCGGCTAATAAAAACTTTGCCATTTGCTGACGCCTTTTTTGCTATATCGGTGATATTTGCATCCAGATTATAATACATTTCAATTGGTGATTCTGACACCTGCGCGCCATACCCGCATAACCCAACTTTCGCGTGTTTAGGGTCCAGTTGATTGGCACCCGGGGCAGGGACAGGCAATGGCTTGTCTTCCGCTATTGCCAGAGCATCTGCCAGGTATAATTTAACCGCAGGGTCAGTCAGGTTTGCTAACGCAACACGCAATGTATCCGCACCGATACGCTTTGCGACAGCAGGTGCCAGCGTTGCTGCCCGGAAATTTACCCAATAATATGGGTCATCCAACGCGGCTTTCACCAATGGTGCCGCAATTTCCGGCGCGCGATTAACCAATATAGCGATCGCTTGCGCACGGACATGTGGATTGGCATTTGTTGTGGCATGCTGCAACGCTTCAGTTGTCCATATCGCTTTACTGTCAGCCAGCGACATCACAATTTTACGCCGCACATAACGATGTTCAATATCCAGCATAAAACAGGTTTTTGCCGGTTCATCTTTCGGTGCTAACTGCTCAACCCGCAAACGCGCGGCATCTGCCAATGGCGCGTAAGGATTATTGCAAAATGCAATTAGTCGTTTTTGCGCGTCAGGCGCGGTCAATCGCATTCCCCGCACTGCTGTCATTGCCACTGCTACAGTACAATCATCCAATGACGTCTGCAAATTAGCGTTATCAACGGCATCCAACCTGAACAGTCCATTCAATGCAATTGATGACAGATTTGGATTAGTTTTCTTATTCAACGATTTTAAAACCGCAATATCTTCTGCTTCACCAAACTTCGCCAAAACACGCACGGCTAATATATTGTCCGGTTGTTGCTGCAACATGGCACGGGCAGATATTACCAGACGGGCAGATTCGTCCGGTGTCAACACCGTAACGGTACCCGCATTCCATTTGGCGGCAAATGCTGCAAAGACCACGGTCTCATCAGCGTCCTTCTGCAATGTTTGCAATAAATCCTGCGCAACATTGGAATTAACATATTGTCCCAGTGCATATGCGGTTGCGCATCGCACATTAGCGTCATCATAAACAGCAGTACGTTTTAACCATGTCAATGCTTTAGTGGTATGCAAAACACCTAACCCGCGAATAGCACCACAATATTGACCCATTTTTCCGGACGGCTTAAGTAATGAAAATAACGATTCATCCAATGACGACAAATCGGCACCGGCATCACCATCACCATCCGGCACAAATTCATCCCCGCCTTCCAGCATATGTTTTACGCACGCCAGCAAATCGTCTTCCGTAGTTGTCGTTTCAATTTTGTTAACACGTAAAAACTCCATTGCCAGCGATTCGTCACTTGTACCCAATGCCTGTATTACCGCCACACGGGCCTTAAACAATTGCCGTTTGGCGTTAATAGGTTTACGTTGGTCTGCTGTTAATTGTATACCTGCCTCAAGTACCGCGCGGACGATTTCCGGACTATCCTTCAGGTTTAATATAAAAGGATTCAACATACTGAAACGAGCATCACCGTTATTTGTAATCCAACTGCCACTAAGACGTCTGGAACAATATATGGCTTCAAATGCTGCCGGGTCTATTTTGTCGATAAATTTAAAACGTGCTGTTTGTTCCGGTGATAATTTTAATTCATTCGCGATAAATGTACCCAGTGCCAACGCAAGTGACTTCACCGATGTGGTATTTTTAATAGCCACAGTCAACTCATGACGTTCTTTACGGGTATAAATAACCGCTGTAAAATCCTTTGACTGTACCGAAAAATCTATAAAAGCATCTACAGGTAGTTTTACGATAAGAGTCGAGAAAAAAGTATCCGGAATGAATTTTATTGCGTTACCGCGCACATCGTCCAACACCGCGGCAGTCCAGTCTTCATCTGCAACGTGAATATCATCAATTGTGGCAAAGGTATCACGCAGATATAACGAAAGTACAATCTGTGTCTTAATAGCATCATCAACCGGGTCTGTCACCCTGGTCGCGGGTGGAAAAGCTATTTTCATAATTGCCTGTCCGGTATTTACGGACATCAAAAGGAAGAAAATTAATAAACTTATTGATGCTATAAGACGACGCATCTTCATAATATGCCCGCAATAAAATCTGCCATATCTATAGGACAACCATCATCAGCAGATTGTTCCACCGCGGCACATAATGCCATGGTTTCAAAAGAATCACGCGGTGCTGTCTTTGGTGGCAAATTGTTAGCAACCCGATACACGATGTCAATATTCTGATCACGGGTGTTATGATAATAAATCTGGTCTTCGCTTTTATCCCAGGTTAAATTCTCCACCCATTTACTGGTGAAACATTTCGGTGAATCACCAAATTCCCACCGTTTAATTGACCGGCGAAAAACATCCAATTCTGCCGCACCTTTTGTGCCGACAATCATGTAACGCAAAGCATGACCATCATCTACCTGCTGTTCAAGTATATCTTGTAACGGGTCACCATCAAATGTTTCGCCAACCGCCATCATAAAGGTTAAATGACTGACGGCACCATTTGTAAACCGATAAGTGGTGTGGTAATTATCGCGCACTTCATAATATGGTATAACATTTGGAGCACATACAGTATTAACATCACGCACCGGTGCATTAATCCACCATCGTGGAAGGTCAACATAATGACTTAATTTTTCGCCAAACATACTGCCACCAGTTGCTGTCTTGTTTCGCCATGACCCTTTACCGTGGAACTCACTGCATATATAATAACAATGGGTATTCATTATATCACCCAACAAACCTTCGTCTGTCCACTGTTTTACCATGCTATATAATCTCGAATAACGTAATTCGAACCCTATTTGCAGGTATACATTATTTTTTTCGGCAGCATCAACCATTGCTTTCGCGTCTTTCAGTGTTGTTGCCATCGGTTTTTCGCACATTACCGCTTTTCCTGCTTCCATAGCCTGTAAAGCAAGAGAAGCATGGGCATCATTTGAAGCAGTAATAAATACCAGAGGAATATTTGGATTACTCAGAA
>JBIJDE010000003.1:0-37903 GCA_044344305.1 Armatimonadota bacterium | reverse complement strand
AACATTAAATAATTTACAGGACTTATTACCGGTACAGATGAACCGGAAAAATCCTGAATATTGCGGGTTACAATATAATCTACTTTATTTCTTAATGCGACTGCATGAACGACAGCATCTTCAAAGTCTGGTATTGAATCAGATAAAGCGACCTGAATATCCAGTGCCAACACATCAGCAATGGTAACCAATTGAAGCAAGCGTTCTATGATCTCCTTCGCTTTATTATCATCTTTAAATGATTTTCGTAGCAGATAATAGATATCAGTAATTGCTGTTGCGGATACAATACATTCGGTATTGTTTGTCGCTGATTGTTTGATAACTTCATAAGATGATTCAAAAAACGGTTCTCGTTTTAGAAAAATATCAAGAATAATATTTGTGTCTATTAAAATCATCATTTTCTTGCCAGACGTTCCTTCTTAATATTATCCATAGTGATTGATTCATCTGTGACGATACCCACCAGGCTATCAAGCAAGGCAACTTTATCAGCAGTGGCACTTGTTAATTTCGCGATATTCTTTCCATTTTTAGTTATATAGATATCGTGGGTCGCGGCAAGCACGAGATACTTGCCAATATTGCTTTTTAATTCAGTAGCTGTTATTAACATGAATATTACCTCCTTTATAGGTTATTACTCACTGATTCAACTTCATTATACCCATATCGCACGATAATATCAATAATATCGTGCGATTTAAATGAATTTGTCTGTTGAATATTTAAATTTTTACATCGATAAATAGGATTTAAAGGATAAAATTGCAATGAAAGATCACTGTAGTTCTTGTAGATGAAATAACATTAAATCTCTTTAATCCTAATAATCGATGTAAAATTTAAACCAGCAAAATACGAATAGTTATTTTTCTGATTTTCTATTGCAGAATCAACACTAAAAGTAGATAATACCGCCAGAGGTTTTACTAATGAAAACTGAGATGACATCTTTTGAGCGGGTGACTGCTTTGCTGAATCAAAAGACCCCTGACCGAATGGGGTTGATGGACCATTATTGGGGTGAGACAATCCCTGATTATTGGTTGAAACAGGGATTCCCGGAGAATACTGACCCGGGTGAATATTTTGATTATGATATTCGGTTTGTGGCGGGTTGGCTGGATAGCGCACCATTGTACGATTTGGAAGATGTTACTGTTGACGAGTCGGATGAATGGAAATTGACAAAAAACCGTAACGGGGCAACATTGCGCTGGTGGAAACATAAGTCCGGCACCCCGGAACATGTTGATTTTGATTGCACATCGATAGAAAAATGGGAACAGGATTACAAGCCGAATCTATTGGAACTCAACAAAGCCCGGGTGAATCCAACTGCTATGCGAGATGAGATTTTAAAGGCGCGTTCACTGAATAAATATTCATCACAGGGTAATATGTTTGTATTTGAATTGCTGCGCGGCATCCTCGGCGATGTGGCAATGATGGAAAATTTCGCTTTGGAACCGGAATGGATTCAGGATTTCTGCAACACCTACACTGATTTTTACATAAAACATCTTGAATATTTGTATGACGAAGCCGGTGTTCAGCCTGACAGTGCATTTATTTACGAAGATTTGGGCTACAGCAAGGGATTATATTGTTCACCGAATATGTATCGCGAATTAATTCAGCCTTCTCACAAACGTCTGGTAGATTTTTTCCATAATCGCGACATGAAAGTGGTATTGCATAGTTGTGGACGCATTGTTGATGGCGTGGAAGCGATAATTGAAGCAGGTTTTGATTGTTTGCAACCAATGGAAGCGAAATGCGGTAACAACGTAATCGATTTTGCGACCAAATATCCCGGAAAAATAGCATTCATGGGCAACATCGATGTCCGTGCTTTGGAAAGTGGTGACGAGAAGGCTATGGATGAAGAAATTAGACCAAAAATGCGGGCAATGAAAGAAAAAGGCACCCCATATTTTTTCCACACCGACCATTCCATATCACCGTTAGTAACCTTGGAAGCGTATAGATACGCGTTGAAAGTATATAGTGAGGAATGTGAGTATTGAGGAACAGGAGGTAAATGGCAAATTGCAGAGTCTCTTGCAAAACCCGGTGGGACAGACACCAGCACGGCTTCGCCGCTTGATGTCAGTCCCTGATTTACTCTCAAAAAACGTTAAACAACAATTTAACATTTAGAAAAAATATAGGTTTTGCAAGAGTCTGTGCAAATTGCAATTTTAATTTATTGTGTGATAGTTTATATTTAATCACAGGATTTCGCTTAAGGTCACTTCGACAGGATCTGCGACCATTTTTAAACGAATTTATCTTTTAAAAACGAAAGTCCTGTCAATAAAACCTCATCCAAAATTGACGAAAAAAACTATAATAAGTTATAATTATTATGGAACGTTCCTATTTAATAAGTGTCATAGATAATAAATGGTTGATTTTATCAAGGAGAATAAAATGAAAGCATCTTTTCTTGTGGTTGTACTATCGCTGATTGCGACCTTTTGTGTTTCGGTTTTTGCTGCTGAACCGGTGGTAATAACAATTGATACACCGCAGGTGGCGGGTATGAGTGGTTTTCGCGCGCATTGGGATATGGCAATTCCTGTAGCTGAGAATGGCGAACGATTGCTTAAAGACAGCGTAGTGAAGGATCGCGGTCAGACAGCGGTATGGAATGGCGTGAAAGCCGGACCGCTTGCGTTTGATGCCGTGCATCGCAATTTGCTGGTTCGTTTCCCTGATGCCGCTAAGAAGATTGCAGATGCTCTGGCTGAAGGTAATGTAATTGACAAGGTTGAGTTAGTGTTACCTTATCTTGATGAAGAAATATGGCCACAGGGGTCTGGTCCTGATTATCCGAGTGCTGATGGGTATCGATATCGACCAAATTGGGATTGCGACCGGCTTTATCGTGAACAGCGACCCAACTGGCATGCCATAGCATTCGCCTTGCGCAAACCATGGCAGGCAGATGCTGCAAACGGACCAACATATAATGCTGCAATTAAGAATGCTGTATATTGGAAGAAGTTTGGTGCATCTGATACCACGGAAGATCGTTTTCCTGCGCAATTTGGCCCGGCAGAAGTTTCATCATACAAGCCGGAAGGCAGGATGGATATAACCAGTTTATTGACTGATATCGTCTATGGCAAAACATTGGTAGAACGATTGCGTAAACTTTCTGACAGTGGATTTATTATCAGTAAACAGGAAGTATATGATGCGCGTTATTTTCAAGGTGCCTACGAATGGGCTATAAGTACCGGTCCCCGGGCTATTTTAATTAAAAAACCAAATCTTGTTATCACTTTTAAACCAGGAAAAGCCGAAAAGGTTATCCTGACGGATGCCATAGATATTGCATCAATTGTAGAGAAAAATAAAGAAAAGCCAACCGGAAAACCGTCAGCGGTGGTTCCAACTGCAGATGAAGTTGTAAAATTAAATGAAAAGATTATGGCAAAGCCGACATGGATGCCGGAATGGCAATACAAACACGTTCAGGATTTGATGGGTCTGGAAAGTGCAGGAAAGATACAGCCATTTTATTATCGCGCAGTACCACAGCATGTTATAAATCGTGCTATTGAGGTCGGCACTCGTGAAGCAAAGAAGAATAATGAAAAGTTTGACGCGGATTATGCGGTATATTTATCATGGCTGGATTGGGTAAATGGTCGACCGCCACGTTTCTGGGAAGGTCACTTGACCGGTTCGGATAATGCAACTCAATGGTATAGTTATCGCGAGGCTATGCCTGGTCCGGTACAGGAATCTATACTGCGCAGTTGGAATGCCTGGTTGATGCCGGATAAAGAAACTCAACTGGACCCGACACTTCGCCGCACGTATGATGATATTTCTGGAAAGTTATTACACCAGATGGTAGATGACCCGAGAGTAGGAAAGTCAAAAGTCGGAAAACAGGCGGAATGGAACCAGGGTGATACTTACTATAAATTAACTGGTGATTGGCGTGGTAACAAGAGTTATTACCGTTCCGGTTTTACCCGTGAGATGAGTACCGCCAACTTTAATTCCAGTGCATCAGCAGGTTCATTGTTGAATGGACAGATTATCGGTTCGGAAAATGCCATGGCGGATGGTCGGGCGGGATTGATGCAATTCCCATTCTGGATGTGGACATATAACTCCGGAGTTGGTCAGGAATATATTGACCATTACTATTGGGCTATTGCAACCTCTGGAAATAAATTGTTCCCCGATTTCTGTGAGAAACCTGAAGATAAAATGGCTGGACAAAGCATATTATTCAAGACCGTTAATGATCTTGCTGGCGGATATCATCCTAATTTGAAAAAACTAATGGGTCCAGCCAGCAGGACATATTATGAACATGTACTCGGTCAGCAGGATGGTTTGTATCACATTCTTCACGTGTTATCTCCAAAAGGCGCACTAAGTGATATGGGTACTCATAACCTGCCGGAACTTGGAACCACAACATGGGGGCATGATTACCCGGCAGCCGCTGTCGCATTGCAAAGTATGTCCGGCCCATGGTCGGAACCATGGTTTGTGGAGATGCTGGATGAAAAACCGTTGCCATGGTCATCAATGGTTGATAAAAAAGTTGTATCAGACGGTGATTGTGTATGCACATATTTCGGCGTGAATTATGGCCTGTCCAGCATTCGTTTCTCTCCACAGCGCATACATGTGCTTGGACATTGGCGCCGCAAGGCAGAACGACCTGAGAGCATGCGTGATATAGGAACATTGGATATGCGGGTAGGTTTTAATCAGACACAGATAGGCGACGATGGTGCCGGCGTTATTACTGAACAGGGGAAATACCGCACTTACCAGCATGGTAACAAACTGATTATGCTTGCCAGACCGCAGTCCGGTGTCATTGCCCAGCAAGGTGCGGCACATCAATTCGGTCAAAAATCACTACCTGCACAGGAAATTAAAAGCGTGCAATGCACAGCCGCGTTGTTTAATTACGAAAAACCGGCAGCGACATGGTCAATTTTTGTTGACGATAAAAAGATAGATGCGTTACCCGCCACCGCGACTTATGGGCAGATAATTACAATTCAGGACGGTGTCAGTTATATTGCTATTCGACCATTATTGACTGACGATTTAGGCAGAGATATTGAGATAGGATTGGAAGCTGGAAAACCGCAAAACCAGGCATATCATGAAAATACAAATATTCAACCGGCATTGCTGATAAATGCCTACCTGTATAAAAAAGATGTTGCTATCAGCGCAGATACATTGAAAAAACTTGATAGCGCGCAAACAGGATTTGTAGTTGAAATGGGTGATATCAACGAGTATGGTTCATTTGAAAAGTTCCAGGCGCACATTCGCAGTGCAAAACTTGATAGCAACAAAGAAGGTGTCGCATATACAACCGGTAAAGATAATTTATCCGCAAAATGGGATGGATTCACCGTTAATGGCACAGATCCATATGCGACAATGAAAGCAAGTTCACTCTGGCAGGATACTCCGGTATCACAGATGGGCAGGAAAAAAATGGAGAAAAACGGTGCGGTTATTGAACGCGGAACCCGTCATCCAGAACTGAACATGTTTCTGCATGCTTTCCCGAAAAAGAATCTATTTATCGCAACAAATCCATTACCAAACTATATAGATTATAGTTTTACCGAACCCGGTGGAGTAAAAATTGTTGCAGATGGCGCCTGTTCGATGGGTAGTTGGCTGGTGAAAGACTCGAAAATAATTGATATTAAATATTATCCTTTCACCGGAGTATATCGACCGCAAGATGATAAAATCCCGGCGACAGCATTGTTTATTTCCGGCGTAAAGGGGAAACCACAGGTATCTCTGAACGCGAAGGATGTGACAAGTTCGCTGAAACCGTGGAAACAGAACGGCGTTGATGGTTGGTTAGTATCGTTGACAGGCACATTTTTGAAAGAAGAAGAATTGACAGCAAGATTGAAATAGCCAGGTTTAATTGACTTGTCTGGTTATAAGCTTAAAAATATAAGTATATCCTAACCCAAATAAATTGGACAAGTCTATTTTATATAAATCGAAAATGTGTAGAAATATGAATATTTTTACATAATAATTCCATAGCCCACAGCATCGCTGTGGGACTGGGAGCAGAATGAAATTACGCCCTGTAGGGGCATAATTCCTCGGACAAAAGGAATTATGCTCCTACAGAGCGTTAATATATATGTTATAAAACCACCCACGGCGTTGCCGTGGGCTATGGAATTATTTTGTATCAATTATAAAAATTAATACAAAATATGAAGACCAATATTTGTAGAATATGTTATTAATAATCTGTCACCGTATGGAAAGGGACGCAAGTCCGGCTCGATTTACGGGAAGTGGTTTATTAAGCTAAAGTCCTGAATAGTAATATTAAATAAGGAAAATATGAAAAGGCTGATATTTATATATATCAATATAATTCTGGTTTTTACCGGCATCTACCAGGTAATTGGAGCAGAATTGGCTATCCCTTCGGTATTTTCAGATCATATGGTATTACAGCGAAATGTTAAAGTACCGATTTGGGGATGGGCAGAGCCGGGTGATAAAATTACAGTTGCATTGGAACGTGAAAAGAAGAGAACCATTGCGGATAAAAATGGAAAATGGCTGATTCGATTAAATAAACATGCGGCAGGCGGGCCATTTAATATTACAATAACGGGTAAAACTTCAATTAATCTGCAGGATGTCTATTTTGGCGAAGTATGGCTGTGTTCAGGTCAATCAAATATGCAGATGCTGCTTGGCAAATCGGAAAGGAGTTGGATTGCCGGTGGAGTTACTGATTTTGAAAAAGAGATTGCTGATTCTGATTATCCGCAGATTCGCATGCTTACGGTGCCTTTTGATGATAAAACCATGGTGTTTGAACCGAAGAAAGATAGCGGAGGAAATTGGATAGTTTGCAATCCGCAAACATCCGCAAAGTTTGCCGCTATTCCTTTTTTCTTTGCTCGTGCTATTCATCAAAAACTAAAAGTTCCGATAGGACTATTAAATGTTACTCTTGGCGGGTCATGTGTTGAAGCATGGATAAGCAACGATTCTGCCCGCAGCGAGTCGAGTATGAAAAGCGCAATGACTGAATGGGATACAGCATGGGATGAATATCTGAAAAACCTTAAAAACAATCCACTTACTGTTAATCCAATTAATCATCGCAGCACACCGACAGTTCTTTATAATGGTATGCTTGCCCCTTTAGTTCCATATGCGATGAAAGGTGTTATCTGGTATCAAGGTGAGGCTAATGCCGCGAAACCGGTAAATTATGCTGACCATTTTATGACGTTAATTCGCGCTTGGCGCCGGCAATGGGGTATTGGTGATTTTCCGTTTTTGTATGTTCAGTTGGCACCCATAGGTGGTGAAAATTATTCAGGATTGCGCGAGGCGCAACGACAAGCATTAATATTACCCAATACTGCCATGGCGGTTTGTACAGATACTGACTCCGGACTGCATCCACTTAATAAAAAGCCGGTGGGTGAACGACTTGCATTGGCAGCACGGGCATTGGCGTATGGTGAAAAGATTGAATATTCCGGTCCATTACCGGAAATAGCAACAATAGAAAATGGCAACATTTGCTTAACTTTTTCACACGTTGGCATGGGATTAGCATCTTCAGATAGCGGCGAATTAAAGAGTTTTGAAATTGCCGGTGCAGATGGTGTTTTTATACCTGCTACTGCACGGATAGATGGTGAAAAGATACTGGTTTCAAATGTTAAAGTGGCACAACCGGTTGTAGTTCGTTATGGATGGAAGGATAGTCTAACCCGAAACCTGATAAATAAAAATGGGTTGCCTGCCTCTCCATTTTGCATAAAAATAAAAAAAGGTGGTTAAGATGAAGTTTAGATTTATTGCGATTTTATTATCGCTGCTGGCAATTTTTAGCATTGCTGGTTTCGCTGCTAAGAATAGTGCATTAGTGCCGTCCGAAGAATTCAACGGCCCTTTCGCGAGTTGGAAGAATCTGAAAACTGATTTCAAAGCGGTTGGCGACGGCAAGGCTGACGACACCGCCGCGTTCAAGGCGGGCCTCGAGTCCTTGGCCGAGCATGGCAAAGGCAAGCCGGGCGCTCCGTATGTGCTTTACCTTCCGGCAGGTACTTACCGCATTACTTCTCCGTTAGTATGGGAAAATCGTCTTGGTGTTGCATTGCTTGGTGAAGACCCTGCAAAAACAACAATCATGTATGATGGTCCTGTTGGCGAGGTTATGTTAACCTGTCACGGTGTCAGCTATTCCAAGTTCGGACGCATCACCTGGGATGGCCAGGGGAAAGCACGCGCTGCTGTGGCACATCAGTGGGATCCAGAGGCAAAAACAGGTCCGGCAGTAACCTATATGGAACATGCGGATGAAGTCTTTAAAGATGTTGCCCGTGGAATTATTGGCGGTAAAGTGGTTCCGGTTATTAACAAGGAAGGCAAACTTCAATATTACAACCATGGTATGGATGCTGAGACACTGGTAAAACGCTGCAAGTTCATCCGCTGCTCCGAGGCCGGCCTGAGCATCGAGAGCTTCAACGCGCTCGACTGGTGGGTCTGGGACAGCGAGTTCATCGACTGCGGCGTCGGCGCGACCAACTGCGCCAAGGGTGAATATGGAGGCGGCCATTTTCATCTGTATCGCTGTATTTTTCGCGGTTCAAAGGTTGCTGATATCCGCACTGGACACTGCAGCTATTTTGGTATTCGTTTAAATACTTCTATAGGGTCAAGGCGTTTTCTGGAAACTATTCGACCAGAAGGTTTTAATACTCCAGGTTTAACCCACCCAACTGTAAAAGCATGGGGTGCCTGGACCGACGCAGATACCTATGGTTCGCAACATGCGCTGCAAGGCAATACTATTATAAACCCAACCGACCCCACGCCGGTATTCGTTAATCAACAGGGACCATTAACGTTGATAGATAATACTTTTGTTGTGAAGCCAGCAGGTGATTCACCGGTAGTTCAAGTCAATCCACCGACTGATGGCGCTCAGTGTATCAGTATTGGCAACAGTTTTTATGGATCCTCGCGTTTCGATGTTAAGGGAGAACTAACCGAACAGGATAATAAGACTCTGAAATATTCACAATATAAACAGGTTGAAGTTTATCTGCAGCCGACTGCGCCTCGCATTGAACGGCAGGTGTTTGAGATAAAAGCCGGCACAAAAGGCAATGATATACAAAATGCCATTAATGAGGCAGCAAAACTTATCGGCAAAAAGCCTATTATTCATCTGTCGGCCGGTCGTTTTCCTGTTAGCACGACTTTAACTATTCCTGCTGGCGCTGATCTTCAACTTATTGGTGATGGGCAGGAAACAAATTTGATATGGGAAGGTGAGAATGAAGGCACAATGTTGAAAATCGTCGGTCCGTCCCGGGCGACATTGCGTGATTTTCGCATTGCCGGCATTTGGAACTCGAAGGGGCAGATTCTTGGCAAAGGCATTGTGGCTGAAAATATTGACCAGCAGGATGGACAAATCTTGTTCGATCAGGTGTGTGCAAATAACTGTATACGATCAGGCATGCTGTTTGATGGTTTGACCCGTACCAGGGTTGAGACACAGGGTTCTGGCAGTGGCGGCACATCAGATGGTGCAGGATTGACTGTCATTGGCGGCAAGGGTGGAAATAGTTCTGCCTGGGTTGGTTTTTTTGGCAGTGCCGGTTCTAATAATATGCAGACACATGTAGTAAAAAATGGCGGTAATCTGGTGGTTTGGGATACCTGGTATGAGACGGCAGTTAGTAAGAAAGATTCAGAACCACGCTATATTCACCTTACTGATCGTGGTAACCTGACATTTTTTAATGGTCATATTGCGACGCTTCCCGGCAAAGATGCGCGAAGGGACCTGTTTAGCATCGACCTGGACGGATTCACCGGACGGTTTACTCTGATTGGTGCCGGACTAAATGCGATGAACCCACAGTTACGGATGGCAGGAACAGGCGAGGGGATGAAAGCCATGGTGATGGGAACCAGTTTCGGTGATAGTGAACCTTATTTTGACAACCAGGCAAAATCTGCTGAAGTTGCTATGTTTGCATGCCGTAAAAATGGTAAGAACTTGCCAGCAATCGGCAAAATGTCACCCGAATTTTTGCGTGAAATGTTAAAAGATGCCCGAACTATTCTGCCTACCCGTTGGCAGCCTGCACCGGCAGGTTCTACTGATTTACGCCTGCACCGCGTTACGGTTTATGTAAAGGTCGGCGAAGGCATGACCTTCACAGCCGGGAAAATCGATGATAAAAAGGAATAAGTAAAATGCCACAGTTAATTATAAAATTATGGATTGTTGTCTTATTGATATTTGCGGTTTTAATACCCAATGCCGTTGAGACAAAAGTATCTTTAAATAATGGTCGGCCGGTCTTGTCTGTCGATGGAAAATCGTTGCCAATGTCCGGTTACAGCCCGATATTCTGGGAGAAACCGTGGGTTGAAAAGCATGTCAGCAACTTTTCGCAATATAAACCGGGGTTCATTTTTACCGGACCGCCGGTGATGCAAGGAACACTGTTTTTCTGGAATCCTGATAATACTATTGCGGAAAATCCGATATATAAGACGCCGAATTCCAGTAAATATGATGTTTTTGATGGCGGAGCACTGCATACGATGAATCTTGCACCGGAATCTTCATTAATAGTGCGTTTTGGATTGGACGAGTCTGATGCCTGGAAAAAGGCTAACCCTGATGATTTAGTGCTGACTGAAACGGGTGAAAGGCTGAATGTTCCTTCACTGGCATCCGCCAAGTTCTGGGAGAATTCTGCCAGTGCTGCCGGCGCTTTGATTCGTTGGTATGAAAAACAACCTTACCGCGATAAGATAGTTGCTTATGCTGATTTTTGGCGATGTGAGGGTACCCATGAATCAACAATTATGGGGTGGCTCAGCGACCGCAGTCCGGTGATGGTGACCGCATGGCGCGAATATTTGAAGAAAACTTATGGCGATGATACAAAATTGCAGGCAGCCTGGGGTGATGATAAAATTACAATCGACGCTGCCATACCACCGGCAGATAAACTGCGCGGCAATGTTCGCGATGCGGCGATGATCCCATTCTGGCAGGCCGGCAAAGATAACGCACAACAGAGCGATTGGATGCTTTGTCTGCGCGGGCTTTTTCATCAGCGTGTCCGCCAGGTTGCCGCGGCGATGAAAGATGGTTGCAATGGCCGCGTGCCTATTTTGCATGATATGTTTAAACAAACGATGCAAGGGTGGAATATTTCCGACTTTTTTGATACCCGACAACCTATGCAGCCTTTCGGGTTGGAGTTAATGGGGGGATGCGGGTCATCTGCGGTTGCAGAACTTTTTGACGCCCCGGGTATAGACGGGTTGATAACTCCACATGATTACCAATCGCGCGGGATGGGTGGAATCTTTGAGCCGGAAGGCGCGGCGGATTCATGCACTTTGCGCGGGAAACTGTTTTTATGTGAAATGGATACCCGCACTTATGCCGGTAATTTTAAAAACCGGGAATCTGCACCGGCGCGCAACCTGGCGGAATTTGAAGCGATAACCTGGCGCAATATTGCCACTGCTTTATCCCGCGGTTGGTGGCCATACTGGATGGATTTATACGCGAATTGGTTCAGCGACCCGGCAATGCAACCGGTAATTTCACGCCAGGTAAAGGTGCTTAATGAAGCCGTTAACTGGCCACATAAAGACGAACCGGGCATAGCCATTGTAATTGATGACGCTGCCATGCTGGATACCAATGGTGCCGGACGCTACCCATTCCTGGCGGTGTCCGAACAGTTGCGGTTGGGGATAGCACGTTGTGGTGTACCATACCGGATATATTTACTGGAAGACCTTTCGCTGGCTAATTTACCACCACACAAGGTATGGTATTTCCCGAATATTTTCCGTAGCGATGCACGTCGGCTTGAACTGTTAAAACGTATACAGCGAGATGGAAATGTAATAGTGTGGGGGCCTGGCTCCGGCATCAGCGATGGTAATAAAATTGATGCTGCAAACGCAACGCGTTTGACCGGTTTTAATTTTGATGTAATAAAGGGAAATTATCAGCGTCGAGGTTTGCTTTTAGGCGGTCACGCGTTAACAAATGGTATCGCCGGACAGGCAATAGGCGATGGATTGGGTTATGGCCCGCAATTATATCCATCCGACGGCACAACTCTGGCATCAGCATTTACACAGCAATCGCAAAATTGCAGCGCGTTATCGGTTAAGGAGCAAGAAGGTTGGGCCAGTGTGTTTGCCGCATCATTACCGTTGCCGGCAGGATTCTGGCGAAACGCGGCTAAATTAGCGAAAGCACACGTATGGTGCGATAGCGATGACGTAATTGTCGCCAGCCAGCAAATAGTAGCCCTGCACAGCGTGGTGCCGGGTGATAAAATCATCCACTTGCCGCGACGCGCGAAAGTAATAAACCTGATTACCGGCAATGAAGTAGCGAAAGATACGCAGGAAATAAAGTTTAACATGACAACAGCGGGAACAGTTGTATATCAGATAATTGATATAAAATAGTTGTGGTGGAGCTTTAACCCAGGTAGTTAGAGTTCACATGATATATTTTATTTACATGGATTAACATGATTAGGCTTATTTCCGGACAACTCTAATAAAAACAGGACTTTCTCTTTTGGGGGACTATACCCGGAAGCAAGAATTTAGTAAAAATATAAATTCAGGTGAAAAAATGAAATACTTTATCATATCTCTGTTGTTAACTGGTTTATTAAATGTTATGGGGTTTACTGCTCCATCTGTAGGGACAGATTTTCCGGGCGGTCCGGGTGGATGGCCGGCGCGCATCCAGCGTGTGACTGATCACGGTCTCGTCGACGAATCTGCGGTGAGCTCTGCGTTCGTGACAGGAGCTGGCCGCTACCGGGTGCGATTGCTCGTGCCGTTCGCGACCCTGGGCCAGCCTACCGACGCGACCACCTTTGCCTTCGACCTCAGCGTCATCACCGCGCCAGCCTCTGAGGCCGGCTATGTCCGCGCCTACCTGGCCAAACGCATCAACCAGTATACCGACGGTTATGCACGGGTGATGATTGTCGTTGTCGGCAGCCCTAATCAAATGGAGACCTTATGAAACAACCGAACATCCTGTTCCTGATGACCGATCAGCACCGCCACGATGCCATCGGCTGCGCGGACCCCGTGCTCAAGACCCCCAACCTCGACGCCCTGGCGGCGCGGGGGATCCGCTTCACCCAGGCAGTCTGTCAGGTGCCCATGTGCGTCGCCAGCCGCTACTCCATGATGACGGGGCTCTACGGGTCACAGACGGGGCTGAAGCACAATACCCAGATCGTGCCGCACGACGAGCTGCTGCCGCTGCCAGTCCTGGCACAGCGGCTCCGGGCGGCCGGTTACCAAACCGCCGGTTTCGGCAAGACCCACTGGTACGAGGACCAGGCCGGCGTGCCTTGGGAGCCGACCACCCGCGGCTTCGAGATCCGCGCCTGCAATGGTCGGCCGGGGCACATGTACTACGAGCCGGGCATGGCGGTTTGGGAGGAGGATCCGGCCATGGCCCAAGCCGTCGGGATGATGGAGGAGGAACATCGGGCGCACGGCCGGGGCGGCTCGAGCATCTCCGGCTACATCGGCCAGACCTCGGCGCTCTCCGCCGACGAGCATCATGAAGGCTGGTTCACCCGTCAGGCCATCGACTTTCTCGAAGGTGGTCGGGATCGTTCCAGACCTTTCTTCTGCTACCTAAGCTTCAACTACCCCCATTGTGCGCACAATGTGCCACCGGGTTACGAGGAACTCTATGACATCGCGGAGATCGAGGAACTCCCGCTCCCGCCCTGGGAAACCGACTGTCCGTACGACGATCACGTCGCTCCCGACAACCGGGCCGCGGGCTGGAAGGCGCTCGATCCTGAAATGCGAAAACGGGCGGTGCTGCGCTACTACGCCCTCTGCAGCTATATCGACGACTGCTTCGGCAAAGCCATCGCGACACTGCGCCGCACCGGAGAACTCGAGAACACCCTGATCCTCTGGTGCTCCGACCACGGCGAGATGCTGGCTAATCGCGGCCATCGCTTCGCCAAGTTCTGCCTCTACGAGGACAGCATCCGAGTGCCTCTGATCATCGCCGGGGCAGGGGTGCCGGCCGAGAAGTGCGGGACCGTCGACGACCGGCCCGCGGAACTGGTCGACATCCTGCCGACCCTGCTGGAGGCAGCCGGCGTGGCCATTCCACCCGAACTGCCCGGCGGCGACCTGCTGGGGCCGCCCTGTCGGCTGGGGACTTTCACCGAGATGCACGGCAAGGGCTACGAGCAGTTGCAGGCGGCTCCGACCTATGCCTGGCGCACCAAGGACTGGAAGCTCATCCTCTGGCTCGACGGCGAGGTGCCGGGCGCGCTGCTGCGCACCGACCAGGTCAAGGGCAACCTCTTCCATCTCGCCGAGGACCCCCAGGAGTGGCACGATCTCTATCACGCCCCGGAACACTTCGCCCGCCGCGAAGCGATGACCCGCCAGCTCCTCATGCATCTGGCCGTGAGCCTGGCCAAGTACCCCTTCCAGGCCGCCAAGCCGGTGACCGAGCTGGGGCCCGGCCCGAAGCTGATCCTGCCGCGGATCCCCACGGCCGCCTCGGCGGAAGCGCTGGCGCCGAACGAACGCTGGACCACCGCGACCATCGCCCCGGCCGGTCACCCTCTGGCCACCGTGCGCCTGGCGGCGGCGGGGGCCTCACTCGCCATCGACCTCGACATCACCGAGCACCGGTTGGCGCAGGCCGACAACCCTTGGGAGGCGTCGAGCCTGGAGCTCTTCGTCGCGCCGCCGGACGCGCCGGCCGGGACGAAGGCCCAACTGCTCATCGCCCCGCCGGCGGACGGACGCCCGGTTCGCATCCAGCGCGCGACCGATCACGGCCTCGTGGACGAATCCGCCGTAAGCGCCGCGTGCGAGACCGGAACCGGCCGTTACCGGCTGCGGCTGCTCGTGCCGTTCGCGACCCTGGGTTTGCCTGACGATGCGGACGCCTTCGCCTTCGACCTCAGCGTCACCGCCGCGCCGGGCGCCGATTCTCCCTATGTCCGTGCCTACCTAGCCAGCCGCGCCAACCCGGTGCGCTTCACCGAAGGGTATGCGCGGGTAGCGATCGCCGATCGTGTGAACCGTTTTCAATAGGAGACCCGATGAACAGAGGCATCTCGATACTTGACTTCCAACCCGGCCCGGCCGGCGACTGGTCGTCGGCCTTCGCCGCCGCGTGTACCGCATTGGCCGACTGCGACCAGGCGACCGTCCACATTCCGGACGGCGACTTCGGCGTCTTGCGTCCGGTCGTCGTGCCCAACCACGTCTCGATCGCCATGGCGCCGGCAGCGCGGCTCTTCGCCATGCCTGGTTTCGAGGGGGAAGCTGTCGTCATCAAGGGCGAGAGGCCGGCCGGCGACCTGGATTGGACAGCGCATGGCTACTCGGGCCGCATCGGCGGCGGCATCATCGACGGCGGCAAGTTGCCGATCCACGGCGTCATCGGCCGCTGGACGCGCCGGTTCGTCTTGCACGACCTGGAGATCTTCAACTGCCTGGCGGGCGGCATCCGCATCGGCGAGCAAGGCTGGTACGAGACGACGCTGCGCGGAGTGCGCGTGCAGATCGATTTCGACGTGACCTGCCTGCCCGACGCGATCGGCGTCGAGGTCGTGCGCGGCAGCGACAACCAGGTCACCCAACTGCTGACGATCGGCTACGACATCGGCGTCAAGGGCGCCTCCGGCAGCACCTGCTGGCATCAGGTCCATGTCTGGAAAGGGCGGCACCGCCCGTTCAAGATCGGCTTCCACTGCGGCGGCTGGAACGACTGCTTCAGCCAGTGTCAGGTGGACGAGTGCCAGGAGGTCGGCTTCCTCGTCGATGCGCCGTTCCAGCGCTTCGAATCGTGCATGGTGCAGGGCGGGGGCGATTGGCTGAAGCTCGAAGGATCGCAGGGGGTCGCCGTCCGGTTGACCGGACGCGGCACGCACTGCTTCTTCGCCGGCACCTTCATCAACCCGTCGGCGAAGCACCCCTTCGTGAAGGTCTTTGACGGCACGCTGGAGGCCTGCACCGTGGTCGGCACACTGTACAATCCGCACGTCCCGCGCGACCAGCAGATCAACCAGTTCGCCTCCGGCACCGGCGGGGCGTCCTGGCAACCGGTGGTCGGCTTTGCCGGAGAAGGCGTGCGACTCGCGGATGCCTGCGCCGAAGCGCCGCGGTTCGACGAAGGGCAGATCGGCGAAGTCCGCTGGCTGGCCGGGGACGGCGCCGCGACGCTCTACCTCAGAACCCCGCAAGGCTGGTCGCACTGCCGGATGGAGCTGGGAGGTCAGAGCTCGTGAATGATCGCCCCAACATCCTCTGGATTACCACCGACCAGCAGCGCTGGGACACCCTCGGGTGTCTTGGCAACCCGCATGTCCGTACTCCGCACCTTGACCGTCTGGCGGGTGATGGTGCCTTATTCCCACTCGCCTTCAGCCAGTCGCCGGTGTGCACCCCGAGTCGGGCCAGCTTCCTCACCGGCCGCTATCCCCGTACCACCCGTTGCCGACAAAATGGCCAGAATATACCGGCTGACGAGATTCTGGTTACCCGACTGTTGCGGGACGCCGGTTGGCGCTGCGGCCTGGCTGGCAAGCTGCACCTGAGTGCCTGCGATCCAAAAATCCTACAGGGGCAACCAGAGCGGCGCATTGATGACGGCTACGACGATACGGCCTTCTTCTGGCACCACGACCAGTGGCCTTGGGCCGCATACGGGAAATGGCTTGATCGACTCGGTCTGTCGCGGCAGTTTACCTTGCTTCCCGACGCCCCCAAGGTCGAGGTTGGCCCGCCCTCTCATGGCACCGCCACAGCCTGGGCGGCGGCAATGGCTGAGGGCTTCATTCGCCAGGCTCCGAACGATGGACGGCCCTGGCTCTTTTCGCTCAATCTCTTCGATCCCCATCATCCGTTCCGTTTGCCCGCTGACCGGGTCGAGGACTGGCGCGGACGGGTTGATGGACTCCCTCTGCCATGGCGCCGGGAGGGAGAGGACGCGGACAAGCCGGTGTGGCAGGCCATCGATCGGCGCGGCGCTTATGGTGGTAAGGGGATGACAGCAACCGGTATGAGCGACCGCGACCAACGCTGGATCCGGGCCGCCTACTACGCCATGGTCGAGGACATCGACGAAAAAGTTGGCCGCCTGTTGGCGGTGCTTGACGAGACCGGGCAGCGTGACAATACGTTGGTAATCTTCACTTCTGATCATGGGGAGATGCTGGGCGACCATGGTCTTTACCTCAAGGGGCCATACTTTTATGAGGGGGCAGTGCGGGTTCCGCTGATACTGGCAATGCCCGGCCGGATCGCCCCAGGGACGCGCCGGGACGCTCTGGTCGAATTGGTGGACCTTGCCCCAACCCTGCTCGAGGCGTGCGGCCAGCCGGAACACCCCGGCATGCAGGGGTGCTCTCTTGGGACGCTACTCGCTGACCCTGACCTGTCCCGTATGCATCGCGAGAGCGTATATTGCGAATATGGCAACGCCGGCTTCAGTCACGATCCCCAAGCCTGGGCCAGCATGATACGCACATCACGGTACAAACTGGTGCGGGCCCATGGCCAGGAGGACGGCGAACTCTACGACCTCCTCGTCGATCCACACGAATTGCATAACTGCTGGCGGCAGGACGACTGTGTTTCTCTACGGGGAGACCTCCTCGCCGACCTCTGCGACCGCATAGCCTTCACCACCGACCCCTTGCCGCTGCGCCGCAGTTACTTTTAAAGAGGAATGCCTGATGAAAAACAACCCGGTTCTACCGGACTATCTTGCCGACCCATTCTGCTTTCGTTACGACGGTTGGTACTACGCCGTCGCCACCGGTAAGGGCGAGGGCTACTCACCCTCCTTCAAAGGGCCCCACGTGGTGCCAATGGTGAAGTCGCGCGACTTGCAACATTGGGAACGGGTCGGGCGGGTGCTCGAACTGCCGACTGAGCCCTTCATTTGTTTTTGGGCGCCGGAGATCGCCGTCCACGATGATCGCTTCTATATGTATTACCATCCCTGCCGGGCCGACAAGGGAGGCTATCACATCCGCGTCGCCGTGGCCGACCACCCCGAAGGGCCGTACCGCGATACTGGCACGCCGTTGACCGATCCGGACAAGAATCCCTTCGCCATCGATTCGCACGCCTTCCAGGACGATGACGGCCAGTGGTACCTGTTCTACGCGACCAACTTTCTTGACTTTGACGACAAGACTTATCGTGGTACGGCGATGGTGGTGGACCGCCTGAAAAACATGACCGAACTGGAGGGCAACCCGCAGGTGGTAATGCGCGCCCATTGGCCCTGGCAGCGGTACGAAGTGCAGCAAAATAGCCATGGCGTCGTGGCTGACTGGTATACACTCGAAGGGCCGACTGTCTGCAAGCGTGGCGACCGTTATTACTGCTTCTACTCTGGCGGCTGTTACCAGAATGACAGTTACGGCGTGGACTGGCTGGAGGCAGACAATATTTTTGGCCCCTGGCGGGAAATAGGTTGCGAGCGCGGCCCGCAACTAATGCGCTCGGTGCCGGGCCAGGTGATCGGGCCGGGGCACCACTCGATTGTCACTTCGCCCGAGGGCGTGGACTACGCGGTTTACCATGCCTGGAACGAAGCCATGACCGACCGGCAGATGTGCGTCGACCGACTCGACTGGATCGACGGTGTGCCTTCGATCACTCGCTTTGCCGGAGCCGGGTCGGCGTTATCAACATTGTGCCGTCGCGTTGACGGCCTGTTCAACCAAGGAGATTGATGTGAAATTTGCTACTGATTTTGTATGGGGTGCGGCGACGGCCGCGTATCAGATTGAAGGTGCGGCGTCCGCGGACGGCCGCGGTCTGTCGGTGTGGGACATGCTCTGCCGCAAGCCCGGTGCCATCTGGAACGGTCAGGACGGCGCTGTCGCCTGTGACCATTATAACCGGATGCGGGAAGATGTGGCGCTGATGAAACAACTCGGTCTGCGCGGCTATCGCTTCTCCGTCTCCTGGTCGCGGGTATTGCCCGAGGGCGTGGGGCGGGTGAATGAAAAGGGGATGGACTTTTACGACCGGCTGGTGGATGAATTGCTGGCCGCCGGCATCCAGCCGTGGCTAACGCTGTTTCATTGGGACTATCCTCATGAACTCTTCTGCCGCGGCGGTTGGCTGAACCGCGATTCGATTGACTGGTTTGCCGAGTATACCCAGGTGGTGGCCCGGCACCTGTCGGATCGCGTCACTAACTGGATGACCTTCAACGAGCCGCAGATGTTCCTGGCCCTCGGGCACGTGGCCGGCTCGCACGCGCCGGGAGTCAAGTATGCCGATGCCGAGATGCTGCGCGTCTGCCATCATGCCTTTTGCGCACACGGTAAGGCGGTGCAGGCGTTGCGCGCCGAGGCACGCCAGCCCGCGCAAATCGGTTTTGCCCCGGCGGCATTCGTCAAGATACCGCCGCAAGACAACCCGGAAGGGATTGAACTGGCGCGCCAGGCGATGTTTGCCGTCACCAACCGTGGCCATTTCAACAACGCCTTCTATATGGATTCAATGCTTCTGGGAAGATACCCGGAAGACCATCTGAAACTTTTCCACGACGTTCTGCCGCCGGTGCAGCCGGGAGACATGGAACTGATGCATCAACCGCTGGACTTTCTCGGGGCTAACATCTACGGCGGGGTGACCGTCGAGCCGCGTACCAATGACACCGGCGACTATCCGGAGCGCCAGGAGGTGCAGGGACACCCGATCACGATGATGGGTTGGCACACGGTGCCAGAGTCGCTCTACTGGGGACCACGTTTCCTGGCCGAACGCTACAAGCTGCCGATTGTGATCACCGAAAACGGCATGTCCGGCCACGACTGGGTCACCGAGGACGGCGCGGTCCACGATCCGTACCGCATCCATTTCACGCGACAGTACCTGAAGGCACTGAGCCGGGCTGTCAGCGACGGCGTGGACGTGCGTGGCTATTTCTACTGGTCGCTGATGGACAACTTTGAATGGGCCGAGGGCTACAAACAGCGGTTTGGCCTGATTCATATAGATTACGCCACCCAGAAGCGCACACCGAAAGACAGTTTTGATTGGTATAGTAAGCTGATCGCAACGAATGGCGAGGAGTTGACATGAGTTTGTATGCAGACAGATCTCGATCGTTGCCTGGCCGCCGACCTGAAGGCGAATATCTGGCTGCGTATTAGCACCCTCTCGCCGAAGGCGCAGGGGGACGATTTCGAAATCACGTCGATCGAGTAGCAAATACCACAAACACAAAAAATCAACTTAAAATTATGATTTTCTGTACGGATTTAGTTGTTATCTGTTTAAGAATAAAAATAATATTTATGGGACGTTCCTAAGCATTTGGTGTCATATAATAAAAAGAAATAATTAAGGGGGAAAAATGAAATATTTTGCAATATCTCTGTTGTTGACAGGAATATTAAATATTATGGGTTTTACCGCGGAACCTGTCGCAAATGAAATTAAAACTGATTTGCTGCCGCATACCCGGCAATTGATTGTTGATAAAAAGCCTGTTAAAGTAGTCATATATGGCGACTCTATCAGCGAAGTGAAAAAGGGGTGGAATGGCGGCGCGAAAACGGTGGACGATAATTGGGGGTCGGTTTTAGTTAAAAAACTTGGCGCGGCATATCCTGACTCTGTTTTCACTGTCAGTTTCTTTGCTATCGGCGGGCAAAACAGTTATGAAGGGTTGGGACGGCTTGATTATCTGGAACCATTTAAGCCGGATTTGGTGTTAATCGCGTTTGGCGCAAATGATTGTAGTTACCATTATCTGGTACCGGAAGAAACTAAACTTGCTTTGACTTCACTGGCGACTGAAATACACAAAAGATACAACGCGGATGCCATTATAGTTGGAACCGGCGGAGATAATCTGTTGAAACCTTTCTTTAAACATCTTGATGAGACATTAGCCGCTCAAAAGGCGGCGGCAACAGAAGCAAAAGTTCCATTTATCGATATTCGTACTGCCATATTAACAGCAACTGATAACGGTAAAAACTGGGCCGATTACCATTTTAACGCGAATAATTGCCACCCTACTAACCGGGGCCATGTTGTTTGGGCTGAAACAGCATTTAATCAAATACAAAATAATCTAAAGGGAGAAAAATGATGATTTGCTTCACTTTTAATTCAAACTTAGCTAAAAAGCTATTGTTTGCGTTATTGAGTCTGATAGTACTTACTATCAGTGTGTTTGCTGAACCGAAGACGGTTTCCATAAAAGATTGGACTGGTCGCGGGTTTCCTCCGGATTTGGTGAATTATATCATCCCAACTCCTGCTGATGGTGGCACCGGTTTGCGCGTATTAGATTCCACAGGTAAGTCATTGCCAGTGCAATTAACACCGGGCGAAAAAGGGAAATCAACACTGAGTTTTGTTGCCTCGGTATCTGTTAATGGCACGTCGGTTTACACCATTCAAACAGATGGTAAAGATCAGGCAGCACCGGCAACAGTATCGGCAATTCGTGATGGCGATACCCTTGTCCTCGCAAATCAGAATTTTGCAGTGAAAGTACCTACACTTGTAGATAATACTTATGACAAACCTGTCGCAGCCGATACGCTACCAGCACCAATATTGGCGTTCCGCGGCCCGGACGGCCCCTCGACGGAACTCGGGACAGGCGCATGGCGTGGTGCTGGAACGATGCTTGTTAAGCGACCGGTGAAAAAATTTACAGTGGTTCAGACAGCCAATGGTCCGGTGTTTACTGAGATCCGCTATCGCCTTGAGTACATTGGCGGCGGCTATTACCAGGCCGTGATTCGCGTCACTGACCGCGCTCCATTTGCTCAGGTGCGGGAAGAATATGACCTCGGCGTTGAGACCGACACCGACTTCTGGCAGCTTGATTTATCCAAGGGTTGGCAGCCGGATGCGGCGGAGCACATGAACGTTGCCGGCCAGGGTAATGGCCCGGCAACGTTCGTTAGCCTGGCTGTCGAGGAAAAGGCGAAACCCGCCAGCATCGACGCTAATATAAAAACCGAGACTGGTGGCGACGTACCGTTGCGCTTCATCCATCACGATTCCTGCTGGGGCAGCAAGTTTGTCGCTTACTACGGTGTGCAAGTCGCGGCAGCACGGCAGGCCGACCCCAAGAACTATCCGATGGCCATAGTCGCACCATTGCATAAAGGTGACTGGCGACGCGCGAATAGCATGCCGGTCTACGTGAAGGGTGGACAGGTGCGAGTGCAATTCCCGATGTCCGTCACACAAACCTCGTGGCTCAAAGAACCACGCTCTGACACATCACCATTCTCCGCCCATGAGCATGATCCGGCATTGCCGACCACTTATGGCCGACGCGTTTGGGCATTAGTGCTGACCCCGCCGACTATGACATCAAAGGATCTTCAGGGAGAAGCAGGAACCGGCAACGCTGTGCGCATCTATTACGGCGTAGTAGGTCTTGATCGCTATAAAGACTACGTATTAGATTGGCCTGATGCAAAGGTGAATTATCCCCGCGTTTTCACCACTCCAGATTGGTTGGCTAAGCCGGCGCAGGGAGCGTTGCCCGCCATTTCAGGAGGATCCGGACGCAGTCTGCAGGCAAGCATTAACTACATCGTTTCATCGATTTCAATTCATCACCATCATGCGCTTGGGGACTTTGGCGGACCGGTAGGCGCTGCCGAAGCGGCACTGGCCAACCCCAATATATCGGCTGAGGAACGGCGGCAATTGCGCACACGACTGGCCTTGCTCTCGTACTTGTTAACCGAACCAGACGTGACCAGCGCTGGCAACGGCTCACACCACGGCAACCCCAACATGGGCGTGGCGCGCCTTTCCGACCGCGGTAATCTGGCTGCGCTGATTCCCGATCACCCGATGCACAAGACCTGGGCTGATTACATGGGGTCGTTCCTCGCTTACAAGCAGGCTACCTTCATGGCACCTGAGGGTGCATGGATTGAGTACGGCGCCAGCTACCACATGCACGGGTATGGAAAGATTGAGCGCGGTATAATGGGTCTACTCGCTGACAAGACACCGCAGGCGGATCAGGCCTGGGCGTACAACCGCGCCGATTTCGACTATTTACTCAACCTGTTGTCGCCAATAGACCCGCGTTACGGTTCGCGTATCATCCCCGGCACCGCTAATGCACCATGCGGACAGTCGCCACACTACCTCCAGGCAATGGGCACGGTGGCGGACAAGGACCCAGAATTAGCCGCCAACCTTCGATGGGCCTGGGAAAACAATGGCAAGATGGTTGGCACCGGTGGTGACGCTATCACCATTCCAGCCATGATACGGCCTTCGATTGCCGCGAAAGAGCCAACACTCACCAGCCGCGTCTATCCCGGGTATGGCGTCATCTTCCGCGCGCATCAAGGCGCCGATGAAACAGCGCTCTACCTGCGTAGCGGTTACCATTGGAGCCACTGGGGCCATGATCAGGGGAATATGATTCTCTACGCCAAAGGCGCAGTGTTATTGCCGCCGCAACCTTACCAATATGGCGGCCCAAAGGATCCTGCTTTTCCTGATAAGAACTTCCTAAGGTTCGGATCACCGGTAGCCGAAATGCCTTATGATTGGTCTGACAGTAACATCCTCGACGCGCAGTTCGGTCAGAACGTGGACTATGCCTGGCATTCGACCGGCTATCCCGATTGGTGGATTACTCCAGGCGCACCTCCCGGCTGGGCCAAGGGGGTTCCTAACGTGGGGGGCGGAGTCAATGGTAAGATGATCCCCGGTCTTGGTCAAAAAGAAGGTGCTTTTACTTGGGACCGGCAAGTTGTGTTCCTCAAGAGCCCGAACGCCAAGGGTGCGAACTACTTCGTTATTCGTGATAGTACCCAGGGGGACCCTTCGGCCCCTTCGGCTGGCTCAGGACAGGCGGGCTCAGGGCAGGGTGGTCAGTTCGCGAGTTGGTTCAACCTCAGTCTGCTCGGGCGTAAGGCCAATGTGACGATAGACGGTGCGAAGGTGTCGCTTGATACCGAATGGCCGACCAAGCTGGATATGCTCTTCACTGACCGCGCCAACCCGACTTTTGAGATGGTCGAAGATGACCTGACGCTTGCAGTTGGACCGTATAGCAATCCCACTGGCACGTCGCGTGACTGGACTAACGGCAATAAGAAAGAACAACACGTAGCCTTGCGCCTGCAGAGTGCGCCGGGTCAGGGGGTCGCCTGGGTACTCTTCCCGCGCGGCGCCGGCGAGACCACACCGACCGCGACGCAACTCGCGCCGGGTGTAACTAAGGTCGTCACGACGGAAGGCACCGACTATGTATTTCTATCGACCACGCCATTGGAATACAAAGGTGATGGCATCGAGTTCAGCGGCCAAGCTGGTACAGTGCGTATACCTAATACAGGTAAGCCAGAACTGGTCCTCTTACGCGGTAGCAAGCTTAAATACAAGGGTAAGACGGTCAATGGTCCTGCAGCGAATGAACAGCAGGTTATTGCTGAAGGTGGAAAGGTTCGTTTCTTCGCTCCCGCCCCTGTATACGTGAAGTTGACCAACGGCAACATGGGTGTGCGTGGTATGGGGCCATTCGACCTCACTTTCACTCCCGACGGCATCATCGGCAAGGTAGACGGCGACATTCGTACTATTGTTACCACCTGGCCAGAGAAAATAGTCCGCCCGGGTTACTGGATGGACGGAGTGCGCTGGTGCGCCGGTTTCGCCGATGAACCATCAATCAGCAAAGGCATGGCAACTCCTCAGTTCAGCCTCGCCATCGGTGTTTCTGCCGGTAAGCACGCGGTGAAAATCGCCGAATGGGAATGGCCGGCGATGCCAACGCCGCCAGCGCGGACTGCGCTGACGCTGGAGAAATAGGAACCGGTAAGGGAATAATTCGGTAGGTTCTGATGCCTCCTCGTGGGACGGGCAAGATGTCCGTCCCACGGGGTAAGGCGCGGAACAACCGAATCCTTACCCTCCAACCTTGCAGCAAGGTGAAATAGGGGAACACGATGAAGAAGACTCCTGAAAACTGCATTATTCAGCGGCACCAACGGATTATCGAGAAACAAGGTGAGGCCGGTCCAGTGGCGGTCCAGGCTGGCAATATTTCTCGGATCAAAAAATATATAGCGCTGGCGGCATTGCTACTCGCTGGCAGCCTGCTGACCGCGGCTGAGCCGCAGACCATCACCCTCAAGGACTGGACGGGGCGGGGCTTTCCGCCGGACCTGGTGAATTACACTATCGACTTACCGAAGGACGGTGGCAAGAGCCTGCGCGTTGACGACGCCACCGGCAAGTCGCAGCCCGTGCAGGTGACGCCGGGCGAGAAGGGGAAGGCCACACTCTCCTTTGTGGCTGCGGTCGCGCCGAACGGCACGGCAACCTATACGCTGCGCACAGACGGCAAAGAGCCGACGGCTACGCCGGCAGTGTCGGCGACAAAGGACGGCGACGCGCTGGTACTCGCTAACCAGCAGGTGGCCGTGAAGGTGCCGGCGCTCCAGAAGAAGAATTTTAACAAGCCGGTCGCAGCGGACACGCTGCCCGCGCCGATCCTCGCTTTCCGCGGACCAGATGGTCCCTCGATGGAACTCGGGGCAGACCCTTCGACGGGGCTCAGGGCAGACCCTTCGATGGGGCTCGGGGCAGGTGCATGGCGCGGTGCTGGTACGATCCTGAGCAAGCGGCCGGTCAAGAAATTCACCGTGATGCAGACGGCCAAAGGCCCGGTCTTCACCGAAATATGCTACCGACTCGAATATACCGGCGGCGGATATTACCAGGCGATGATTCGTGTAACCGACCGCGCTCCATTTGCGCAGGTGCGGGAAGAATATGACCTCGGCGTTGAGGCCGACACCGACTTCTGGCAGCTTGATTTATCCAAGGGCTGGCAGCCGGACGCGGCTGAGCACATGAACGTTGCCGGCCAGGGTAACAGCCCGGTTACTTTCGTTAGCCTGGCGGACGAGGAGAAGTCGAAGCCGGCCAATATGGATGCCAATCTCAAGCCCGTGTCCGAAGACAACCGGCCGTTGCGCTTCATCCATCATGACTCCTGCTGGGGCGACTGGGCGCTGCTGCCGACCTCGCCGACCATGAAATCAAAGGATCTTCTGGGTGATGCGGCAGGCGATGGCAAGGTCATGCGCATTTACTACGACAAGTTTGTCTCTTACTACGGCGTACACGTGGCGGCGGCACGGCAGGCTGACCCCAAGAACTATCCGCTGGCTATGATCGCCCCGCTGCACAAGGGTGACTGGCGGCGCGCGAACAGCATGCCGGTCTATGTGAAGGGTGGTCAGGTGCGTGTGCAATTCCCTATGTCCGTCACGCAAACTTCGTGGCTCAATGAACCACGTTCTGACACCTCGCCCTTCTCCTGTCATGAGCATGACCCGGCGTTGTCGATCACTTATGGCCGGCGCATCTGGGCGCTGGTGCTGACCCCGCCGGCCATGACCTCGAAGGATCTTCAAGGAGCGGCCGGCGTCGGCAACGCTGTGCGCATCTACTACGGCGTGGTCGGGCTTGACCGCTACAAGGATTACATCCTGGATTGGCCCTTCGACTCCGCTCAGGGCAGGCCCGACGGCAAGGTGGCGTATCCGCGCGTCTTCACCACGCCTGACTGGCTGGCGAAGCCGGCGCAGGGTGAACTGCCCACCATTTCTGGCGGATCCGGTCGCAGTTTGCAGGCCAGCATCAACTACATTGTCTCGTCGATTTCGATTCATCATCATCAAGCGCTTGGGGACTTCGGTGGCCCAGTAGGCGCGGCCGAGGCGGCACTGGCGAACCCCAAACTGTCGGCTGAAGAACGGCGGCAACTGCGTACCCGATTGGCCTTGCTCTCGTACTTACTAACTGAACCGGACGTAACCAGCGCCGGCAACGGCTCGCACCACGGCAACCCAAATATGGGCGTAGCGCGCCTTTCCGACCGCGGTAACCTGGCGGCACTGATTCCTGATCACCCGATGCACAAGACCTGGGCCGAATATATGGGGTCGTTTCTCGCGTACAAGCAGGGCACCCTCATGGCACCCGAGGGTGCGTGGATGGAATACGGCACGAGCTATCACATGCACGGGTATGGTAAGATTGAGCGTGGTCTGATGGGCGTGCTTGCGGATAAGATGCCTGCCACCGAGCGTGCCTGGGCCTACAACCGAGCCGATTTCGACTACTTTCTCAACCTGCTTTCACCGGTGGACCCGCGCTACGGTTCGCGCACCATTCCCGGCACCGCTAACTCACCGGTGGGTCAGTCACCGCATTACCTTCAAGCGATGGGCACGGTGGCGGACAAGGATCCGGAGTTCGCCGCCAACCTCCGGTGGGCGTGGGAAAACAATGGCCGGATGATTGGCACTGGCGCCGATGCCATTACTATTCCGGCCATGATCCGGCCCTCGATTGCCGCGAAAGAGCCAAAACTCACCAGCCGCGTTTACCCCGGGTATGGCGTCATCTTCCGCGCGCATCAAGGCGCCGATGAAACAGCACTCTACCTGCGCAGCGGCTATCACTGGAGTCACTGGAACCAGGACCAGGGCAACCTCATGCTCTACGCCAAGGGTGCGGTGCTGCTGCCGCCCCAGCCTTACCAGTATGGCGGGCCGAAGGACAACCGTTTCCCCGACAAGAACTTCCTGCGCTTCGGCGCTCCAGGAAATGATTTACCGCACGACTGGGTCGACAGTAATATCCTTGATGCCTGTTTCGACGGGAACATGGACTACGCCTGGGCGTCGATCGGTTATCCGGACTGGTTCATCAACCCCGGCTACCAGAAGGGGCATGTAAACCGTGTAAATTCTGCGTACAACCTGGATTTCGGCAGACCGCGCGAAATCGTCGCGGGGCTCGCTCAGAAGGAAGGCGCTTTCACATGGGACCGCCAGGTCGCATTCCTCAAGAGCCCGAACGCCAAGGGAGCGAATTACTTCGTCATCCGCGACAGCACCCAGGTGGATCCTTCGACGGGCTCAGGGCAGGGTGGTCAGCTTGCGAGTTGGTTTAACCTCAGTCTACTCGGACGTAAAACCAATGTGACTATGGACGGTGCAAAGGTGTCTCTCGATACTGAATGGCCAACTAAACTGGATATGCTGTTCACTAACCGCGCCAACCCGGCCTTCGAGATGGTCGAAGATGACCTGCCGATGCAAGTGGGAGCATATAACAAACCCACCGGCACGTCGCGCGACTGGGTGGGGGGCAAGGAACAGCATGTGACGCTGCGCTTGCAGAGCGCGCCTGGTCAGGAGATAGCTTGGGTGCTGTATCCGCGCGGCGCTGGCGAGACTACACCGATCGCGATGCAACTCGCGCCTGGTGTCACTAAGGTTGTCACGGCGGAAGGTACCGACTACGTCTTTCTATCGACCACGTCACTGGAATATAAAGGCGATGGCATTGAGTTTAGCGGTCAAGCCGGTACAGTGCGTATACCTAATACCGGCAAGCCGGAGCTGGTTCTGCTGCGCGGCAGCAAGCTCAACTACAAGAGTAATAAAATCAATGGCCCTGCTGTGACCGAGTCTCAAGTTATTGCTGAAGGTGGGAAAATCCGTTTCGTCGCCCCCGCCCCTGTATACGTGAAGTTGACCCACGGTAACGTGGGCGTGCGCGGAATGGGGCCATTCGACCTTACTTTCACTGCTGACGGCATCACCGGCACAGTGGACGGCGGCGTCCGCACCATCGTCACCACCTGGCCCGAGAAGATTGTTCGTCCCGGCTATTGGATGGATGGCGTACGCTGGTGCGCCGGCTTCGCCGATGAACCCACAATCAGCAAAGGTACGATTACCCCACAGTTCAGTATTGCCCTCGGCGTTTCCGCCGGCAAGCACACTGTAAAGATTGCCGAATGGGAATGGCCGGCGATGCCAATTACCCCTGCAAGAATAGGAATACAACCGTGAAAACAAAAAAGACTATGACACCTCCCAATATTCTGTGGATCTGCACCGACCAGCAGCGTTTCGACACCATCCACGCCCTGGGCAACGAGCACATTCACACTCCGAACCTCGATCGTCTGGTGGCCGAGGGTGCGGCCTTCACGCACGCTTATTGCCAAAGCCCTATCTGTACCCCCAGTCGTGCGAGCTTTCTCACTGGCATGTATCCCAGTCGGGTACAGGCCTGTTGCAACGGCAACGACGTATGGGCCGGCGCCGCCCCCCTGGTAACAAAACTCCTGTCCGAGGCTGGCTACGACTGTGGACTCTCTGGCAAGCTCCACCTCGCGGCAGCTGAGAACCGGATCGAAAAGCGTGGCGACGACGGCTATCGCGTCTTCCACTGGTCGCACGGGCCGATCCATCTGGACCATCCCGGCCACGAGTACGATGTCTGGCTGACAAAACAGGGATATTCCCTGGCCGAGTTGCGTAAGGATCCCGCCGGCATCCCTCCCGAACTTCACCAGACCACTTGGTGCGCCGACCGGGCCATAGATTTTATCGAAGCAGCAGGAGACCAACCCTGGCTGTTCAGCGTTAACATATTCGACCCTCACGCGCCATTCGACCCACCGCAGTCTTATAGTGATCGCTATCCGGTCGACGCCATGCCGGGGCCTTACTTCCAGGAGAGCGACCTCGCTGTTCAGGAGAAACTGTCTGGCGGCATTGATTACTTTCAGAACAAACCGCGCCATCCGGAATCGTTTAATGCCCGTGGCCTGCAGGCCGCCTATTGGGCGATGGTGGAGTTGATCGACGAGAATGTCGGGCGTATGCTCGATGCCCTCGAACGCACCGGTCAGGCCGGGAACACCCTGGTAATCTTCACCAGTGACCATGGCGAAACCCTCGGTGATCATGGCTTGCTGATGAAAGGCTGCCGGTTCTACGAGGGACTGGTGCGCGTGCCCTTGCTGCTTCGTCTACCTGGACAGATTCCCGCCGGACTGCGTAGCGAGACACTGGTTGAACTGACGGATATTGCCCCGACGCTCCTTGAATTGGCCGGTTTATCAGTACCCGTGGAGATGCAGGGACGTTCACTCCTTCCCATCCTGAAAGGCGGTGCATTGCCGGTACAACATCGCGATTTCGTCCGCTGCGAATACTACGCCGCGCTCCCCATGGGCAAGCATCCGCAGCCGAATACCGGCACTCGGGCCACTATGATTCGCAACCGCCGTTATAAGTTAACCATCTACCACGGGACCGGTTTGGGTGAGCTCTTCGATCTGCAACAGGATCCATGGGAGTTTGACAACTTGTGGGACGATCCCGGCTGTGCGGAAGTGCGCTTTGAATTAACCCGCCAGAGCTTTGACGCCCTGGCTGCCGCACTTGATCTTGGACCTGCAATCACCGGGGGATACTGACATTGAACTGCTGCATAGCAAGCGCAACTGACCCCTCCGCATTGCAGTGGACGAGGAAAAAAGTTGCCGAAAATAAACCTGTTCGCGTCGTTTTTTCGGAGACTCAACATCCCGCCGGCCCAGTCCGTGCTCAATGTCGAGAAAGACACAGAATACCCTGGTGATCTCCAACGAGTTGTTCGATTGAAAGGATACCTATGACAGACAGACCAAATATTTTATTTGTGTTTCCAGATCAGCTGCGCGATAGATTCGGCAACCTACCCGAAACCCAATACCTACTCCAAGCCATCGGCCAAGGTGAAGTTCGACGGCCCGGGCGACTGGGTGTGACTCGGTTTCGAGACGTCGATTCTGCGGCAAGCCTATTTTTTTAGTTGGTTGTTCGAAGCGAAGGGCACCGGCAGCGTCGACATTGACGACATCACGTTGACACCTGTATTGCCAGTCAAGAATGAGCCAATGGCAAAATGAGCTTATTGTGGACTATGACTACGAAAGTGCTACCGCTTCCACTGCATTATACTGTGTCACATTCTATTTGAATAGAAATGCAGGTAAAAATAAATTATTAGTGAAAGTCACTTAAATAATTACAGGACTTTCGCTTTACAAGTGAAATCTATTTAAAAAGTGGTCGCTTCGACAGGCTCAGCGATATTAAGAGAAAGTCCTGTAATTTTAAGATATTTAGCGGGGTAAGGAAATAAAACCATGACAAAATTTATTACTACTTTGATAGGTGATGGGCAGACTGACAATTCGTCAGCTTTTGAAGAAGTTTTTGCACAATTCATTGCTGCCGGAATGACTGGCTTGCAGCTTAAAGCTGGTACATATATGGTTAGCCGCACCATTGAATTGCCAACCAGTATTAGTCTTCACCTTGAACCGGGTGCCCGGATAAAGGCGATGCCCGATTTTCAGGGTGATACTGTATTGCGAAAACAACGGGGTGAAATAGGAATCCACCATTTCAATGGACGCATATCCGGCGGGATGATTGATGGCAGTCGTCAAAACCTGATAGGCATTCATGTGCCGGGTGCTTGCCGACTGGATATTAGTGATATTGAGATAGTGGATTGTCTGCAAAAAGGCATCTACATCGGCAGTTCTGACAAAACCTGGGGTTATGAGGTAAATGTGCGCAGTGTCCGCTGTGCCATCGACCTGGAAACAGCACATGCCCCGGGCAGTATTGGACTGCATTATGAACAGATTACCGACAGTTACATCAGTCAGGTGGTGATTATTGGATACGAGACCGGAGTCGCCAGTGAGAGCTCTTCTAATGATTTCTCGCAGGTACATGTCTGGAGTGTCACCGCGCAAGGTCCGTTGAAACGCAACTTTTTCTGCAATGGATGGGGAGATTCCTACAGCCAATGTTATGCCGACGCACCATTTGATGAAGGTCTGGAGTGTTACGGTTTTCTTGTCGCAAAACCTTTCAATCGTTTCATGAATTGTCGTGTTTACAGCAATAGTTTCACCTTCGATAATACAGTTATCGGATTTATGCTGACAGATTCCGGCACTCATGGCAGTTACCTTAACAACCTGTTTACCGCCAGTACAGATTATCGTATCAAAGCCGCTTATGCTGGCAACCTTGAAGCAGCCACTATTATTGGCAACGGTTATGACCCCGGCGTCATAGCCGGTCGTGAAAACCGAATACCATCGGATACCGGGGGAATAAGTTATGTGCCAACTTTGCAAACAGGTGAAGGTGATCGCAATTGAATTGAGTATGGCTATAAATTTATTTACTATATATACTAAGCATTAACACGGTATTTAAATCCTTAATAAGGGGTTATTCATGAATAAACAGCAATTTCTTGCTCAGGCACAGCGACTTGATAGTGTATGGAAAAATCGTATTCCAGAGTGGGACTCAGCAATACAACAGGTAGCGGATTATGCTGTTGATGGTATTGTGGTATATAGTTGCAATGGTGAGTATCCAACCCATGTGGGTCGACGGAATATTGATTGGCAAGGAAATCATCATGATGATTATGAATGGGCAGCCCAACTTAATCGTTTCTTTTTTCTGGCAGCTTTGGCATCATGTTATCGGGCAACTGGGGATGATAAATATGCCCTGGCTGCCAGAGATTATATTGAGGACTGGATACAGGATCATCCGACTGTTGATGATTGGAAAACTATTGGAAACGATAATACATTAAACCTTGGTATTCGGATGGGTACTTCACAATGGCCAGGCTGGATTGGTACTCTCCCAATATTTTTATCCAGCAAATTTTTTGATGATGCTTTCACCGAATATTTGCTGGAGTCAGTTGAATTGCAGTTGAAATTTTTAAAGCAGCACATCCCTAATGATGGGAATTGGAGATTGACCAGTGCTGACACATTGGTAGTTAGCGGGATTTTGTTAGAAACACGACCAATAGCTGAGGATATTCGTGATTTTGGAATGAAAATTTTAAATGATGCTTTTCGTCGTCAGATATTGCCTGATGGTGTTCATATAGAAAGAAATCCCAGTTATCATCATTGGATGGCAAATGTAACAGAAAGATTTTGGGAATTAGGGAGATGCATGCCGGAGATAGGAATAGCTGTTGAAACATCTGTTGTAGAAAGTATGTATGATTACTCACTTGCTTGTATGGCTCCTGATGGTGGTTGGAATGCGTTGCATGATTGTCAATCAGCCCGCAACCATTTATATGATATACTTTTTATAATGCGGCGCGACCGTAATGCATTCCGTGAAAAGGCTGGATTACCGGATATATTACCTCCTTTGTCAAAATATTATCCAAATGCCGGGCAAATATTTATGCGCGATTCATGGAAATCGACTGCCACTTATTTAGTTTTTGATGCGTCACAATGGGGTGGGGCACATTGCCATCAGAGCCGAAACGGTATTTCTCTATATATATCTGGTGAACCTGTATTAGTCGATCCTGGTTTTCTTACATATAACTTTGCTGAAACTATCGGTATTCATGGTAAATCAACTCGCGCACATAATACGGTGAATATAAATGGATGGAATCAGGTGAGAACTAATCCTCGTGACACCTGTCATCACCATATTAAAGGTTATGATTTGGTGAGTTCAACTTATGATGGTGGTTATTGGCCTGGTCAGTATTTATGGACTTATCCAGATGGTTGTGGTACTGGTATTCAAGCAGCGCACACAAGAACTGTTTTATGGGTGAAAGATAGATTTATTGTTGTTATTGATGAAGTAGAAAGTTTTCATAATAGTAGTGAAAATCCTACGCTTGAAATTAATTGGCAATTTGAATGCGGTTCTGTATCTATAGACGAATCCAATAATAGTGTTAGAACTGACAGGGCAGGATCAAATTTATTGATGCTTTTCCCGGGAATGCCAGAGGGTGTTCGACTATCATTACATGAAGGTGAAATGGAACCACTAAGGGGTTGGCTGCCAAGTTCAAATGGATATACTAAGGCTCCTCAGTTGACTCAGGAACTATCTATGGAACAAATGCATGAACTATCATTTGTCACAGTTCTTATTCCAGTGTCACCAGGGATGCCAATGCCATCTGTAGATGCATGCGTATCATCTTTAAAGGAAGTATATAGTTCTCCTAAACGATTAACTCTTCACTGGGAAGATAATATAACTGATGATATTGTTTGGACAAAAGGATTAAAAAGAATGATTGATGAGGTAGATGGTGTAACAACTGATGGATCTTTATTACATTTAATTCATAACAACGATAATGAAATAGAAATTGCTGCTGTATTTGATGCTACATTTTGTCAAAAGGGTAGTTATAAACATCACATTGTTTAACGAAGTTTAAATATAAAAAAGTTGAGAATATAATGACTGAATCATATAAAAATGATCAACGTTTGCTGAAATATTTACGCCAGCTTGCTGACAAAGATTGGGGTGTTCCCAGTGGCTTTGGCGGGCATACCTGTTTTCAGGCAATACCTGCACTTGAAATGGAATGTCGCGGCGAGTCGCCTGGCATATTTCGCTGGGAATGGATTGATTATTCGCTTGAGTTACTGCGGCAGCGCAAGGATTGTCAGGATTTTTCCATGGTTGGGTTGTTATGGATGCTCTATCGATACCAAAAATCTAACTTGCTGACTTCCGAAATGATATCTGAAATGGAAAAGGTGCTTCTTTCTGCAAAATATGATGAACATGACCCGGGTGAAGACAGTTGTTGCTGGCATACTGAAAATCATCAAATACAATATGCTTCTTCTGAATATTTAATGGGACAACTTTATCCTGATGAAGAATTTATCAATTCAGGAAAAATCGGGCGTTGGCATTGTGAACGCGCAAGGGAAAAACTGTATTTATGGCTTGATTGGCGTCGCAGATTCTCATTCAGTGAATGGAACTCCAGTTGTTATTACGATGATGATGCTGCCGCGTTATTAAACCTGATTCACTTTGCGGATGACCCGGAATTACGTCATCAAGCTGAAACAGTAATGGAAATGATTGTTCTGCATGTCGCATTGAACAGTTGGAATGGTATCACCGGTGCTTCACAAGGACGGGCATATTTAGAACAACAGATAGCGCCAAATGAAACAGCGATGGCAATAATGGCGCAGGTTTGCTGGGGCGATAGTCTTTTGCCAAAAAGAATGGGTTTAGCCGCAATGTTGCTGTCTGCTGGTGATTTTAAGGTTTCGCCAGAAATTCTGGCTGCTGGAAGAAATAATGTAGATGACATTGAAAATAGTGAACGACATGGTTTAGATGCTGAAGAAGCATCATCCCATGGTGTTTATCCTGACCGCCTGCGTGATTACATGTTTTTTATGGGGGCAGGTCAGGGACATCATCATTTAATTGCTGAAATGAATTATGTATATAACAATGGACAATCAAAATGGCCCGGGTATTATTACGATTTGGAGTATTATAAGCGCTGTAAAGAACAGGGTGATTCATTTGACTCATGGGCGCTTCCTCATGCACTTGGCAGTGCAAATCTTTATACATTTCGCACACCAGAGTATATGATTGGATGCACACAGGATTATCATCCGGGTGCTCCTGGTTACCAACAATTCATCTGGTCCGCGACATTGGGGAAACGTGCCGTTGTATTTACTACTAATCCTACACCTGCGGATATTCCTTATGGGCGTCCGGGACCATGGGTTGGTAATGGGGTATTGCCAAAGGTCGTTCAGCATCGCAATTTATTAATCGCAATGCACCGGGTTAGGCCATGTCCTATTTATGATCAGCCGCCATGGTGGCGCGAAGACCGAGTACATGCATGGTTCCCTCGTGGTGCATTTGAGGAAGTAATAGATCAGAATGGTTGGTGTTTCGGTCGCAAAGGTGATGGCTATGTAGCGCTTCGTCCTGATAAACCCGGCGAGTGGATTCAACCAGACCCTAAATTATCTGCACGTATCGGCTCTGATGAACCGTATGAATGGAATGTGAATGATACTGACGTGGTTTGGGTGTGCGAAATGGGATCTGCACGTCTAAATGGTACATTTGCAAGGTTTATTGATACTATATCACCGGCTGTGTTTAGCGGTGATATTAATAATCTGTCATACGAATCTCCAACTATCGGCCAGATTGAAACTGGTTGGCAACGTAATTTAACTGTTGCCGGTAATGATATTTCAACTAATAATTATCCACTTTTTAATAATCAATATATGGAAGCTCCTTTCGGAGTTCCTTTTTTGTTAAATAGCAAAGAAATGAAGTGAAAAAACAAACCTGTATGATTTTGAAAATGTTAATATATCGCATAACATTAAAATAGAGATTAAAGGAAAAATCATGAATACTCCTAATATTGTAATAATTTTATGTGACGATCTTGGTTATGGTGATTGCAGTTGCTATGGACAACAAAATTGGTTGACACCCAATATTGATTGCATGGCATCTGAAGGTATTCGCTTTACCGACTTCTATACTACCAGTCCTGTATGTTCTCCTGCGCGAGCATCTATTCTCACTGGATTGCATTCTGGACATTTGCCTATTCGTGAATTATCTGACCCTTATCTTCCGGACGATATAATGACTATTCCATGGATTCTTAAAAAACGTGGTTATGTCAGTGCTTGCTTAGGTAAATATGGTGTTGGAAACAAACAGCCTGATGTTGATCCATTGCGCAAAGGTTTTGATTATCATTATGGTTACAACTGTATGGTGCATGCTCATAACTATTTTCCACCATTTCTACGCGAGAATGGTTTGCGTGTGCCATTGCGTAACTTACCGCCTGCTGATGATTTGTACCAGTTGGAAACAGGTATTGGTGTAGCAGCTGTAAAGATTGACTATTCACCGGACTTAATTGAAGAACAGGCAGTTGAGTTTATACGTGATTGTGCAGACCGACCATTTTTTCTTCATTATTGTACAACTTTGCCACATGCCAATAATGAAGGGGGAGATAGTCCAGATGGTATGGAAGTAGATAATTATGGCGAGTTTATTGATCGTGATTGGGCACCAAATGAAAAAGGTTTTGCTCGTATGGTACAGCGTATAGACCAGACTGTCGGCAGAATATTGAAAACTTTGGAAGAAGTAGGGATTGCTGATAATACAATTGTGATTTTCACTAGTGATAATGGTCCACATAATGAAGGAGGACATAGTGTTAAAAGGTTTGATTCTTCAGGTGGTTTTCAAGGGTATAAACGCAGTTTGCATGAAGGAGGTATACGTATACCATTTATTGTAAGATGGCCAGGTGTGATTCAACCAGGGATATCAAATTACATAGGTTTTTTCCCTGATATAATGGCTACTATCTGCGATTTGACAGGTTTAGAAATACCTTCTAACTGTGATGGAATATCAATTAAACCTCTTTTGTGCGAAGATAATTCAAACCAGTTGGAACATGATTATCTATATTTTGAATATCAGAATCAAATTGCAATTCGTTGTGGCGACTGGAAATTTTTTAGATATGACCATCGAAATGCGCCATTTTCGATTGAAAATACTAATGATGATGAAGCGTTATTTAACATTGCTGTTGATAATCATGAAGATAATGATTTAAAAAATGAGTATCCGAATCTAATGCGAGATTTGAAAGCATATGTTTTTCGAGAACATAATGATTATGTACCGATACCCATACCGCCTAATTATGATAAAAAGTTTAATAATAAATCAAAAGGAGATTATCTATGAGTAAAAATATCCACAGTCTCACCCCTTATCCGCCAATGGGATGGAACAGTTACGATAGTTTTGGCTGTTTTGTTAATGAAGAACGTTTATTGCAAAACCTGAATGTTTTTGTAGAACGATTGAAACCGCATGGTTATGAATATTTTGTTGTTGATGCCGGGTGGTATAGGAATTATGATACGGATGACCGTGAGTTTCCTGGAAAAGATGATGGATACACTGTTTTATTTGATGAATACAGTCGTCCAAAACCGGCAAAA
>JBIJDE010000104.1:0-11907 GCA_044344305.1 Armatimonadota bacterium | reverse complement strand
CCGGCAATAGTGTGCCGACCTATGTACCTGATGAAAATTACTTTGCCATGATAAAAGCGGCAAATGAAGAATTTGTGATTTAAGAATAGGAACAAATTTAACGGGATTGTGTCATATAAGTCATGAATAGGATATTAAGTAAATATTTTAAATATGCGGTGGTAATGCTTTTACTTACCATCGCTATTTTAGTACATGCAGCTGGTGCTACTGAATTAGATAATAATTTCAGTGAAGACCTTGATTCTGATATGTATGATTGCTCGGTTGTATTGAATCGTTCTGTGGATGGTCGTCCAATGAATGTGAAGTTATACCTTGAATGGCAAAGTGACCGGGACTGCATTCGTTTAGATATATTGAACAACAATGTAATAATTAATTCGATTAAAGCTGGTACTATATTCAAAGCCGGCAGTTTAAAAATATCAAGTACAATTGAGAAGAAAGAGAATACAGAACAGATTAATTTCAGCATTCATCGTCGTGGTGATTCATTGGCAATATTTGATAAAGAAAAGATGCTACTTAATTGCAAAGTGAATCATGCTCCCGGTAATATCGGCCGTTATGTCGCAACTGGTGAAGGAACAATAGATATTAATGTAAATAAGTTGGAACCGGTATTTTTCACCGATGATTTTATGCGTACAGCAGATGACCAGAACCAATGGAAAGTCGCTACGGGTGAATGGGAAATGCGCAGCGCATGGGATGATGTTGTTAACAGTGCAACGACTATGGATAAAAAAGAGTATGCACAAAATCCATTCGCATGGGCAGGACGCGCGAAGGATGATAAAGCAGCTTTCTGTACCACTGGATTGGACACTTGGGAAGATTACAACTTTTCCACCTCAATTTGCCCCGGTGGTGATGGCGCAGTCGGTATAGCCGCAAATATTATTGGACAAAATTACTTGTTAGTTAAATGGTTGCCTGCTTCGGCACAAAATGCTAATACAAAAAAAATCACATTGTTAAATATTGCTGGTACTGCACAAACAGAATTAAAATCGGCTGATTTCGGTTATCTTCCCGGGCAATGGTATCGAATGTCAATAATATCAAATCTGTCAGGTGTTACGGTATTAATTGATGGTCACGAGGTATTGTCATCTCCGCCGGTATATCCTACCCATGGTGGTGTAGGTTTGTATTGTGATGGTAAGGCGGGTGCCATTTTTGATGATGTTTCAGTAATTGGCAGTGGTATAAATGAAGATATTGTTCATGAATCACAACAAACAAAGATTAACGATAAATTTAAGCAAGATAATAAGGGAATGGCTGTCTGGGCATCGGTAAAGTCAGAATGGAAGCCTATTCCTGGCGCACCAGGTTATTTGACTCATCGCAGTGAGTTTTATGGTAATCATTGGGTAGTGATGGATTTAAAAATCCCTGAAGAATCATTGACCGGATCTTTAGATATTATATTATCTGGTGACGGTAAATCAGTTGACAATGGTTATCGTTTGTCAGCACGTATGGGGGCAGGGAAAGATATTCCTGAATTAGCAATTTATCGGAATGGACTTGTTGTTGCCACCGGAAAATTAGGCATTGTCCCGGGTGAAGATTTTAGCTTGAGATTTAAACGTTTAAAAAGCAAACTTATTTTTACTGTAGATGATGAAATAAAATTAGAATATGATGACGCTAATCCTATTAATGGATTAAAACCATCCTATCATGTAGACGGTTCATTTGCTGGTATTGGCGATGTGTTGGTAATGGGTGAAAATAATCTGGATTATGTGTTCACTGGCGCACCTTCCGACTGGGTAAATGAAGGTACATGGGAGGCTACAACCAGGTGGTCATGCGCACCGCAATGGTCATTCCTCGCAGGATGGGGGGCAAGTGATGTCGCTTTATGGCACAAGAAAATATTTACTGGCGACCAGTTGTTGCAGACATTTGTTGGCGTTAAAATGGAATACCCATACCAGCGCGAGATTTATGATAATAGATATCGTGATTTAGGTATCACGATATGTGGTGACGGCAAAAATCCTCATTCAGGTTATTCGGCTATTTACGGTGCTCCATCAAAAGATGGTGCCACTCCAAACATGCGAACAGTTTTATTGCGCAATGGCGTAGAGGTTGCGGAGTGTGCAGTAAGAATGCCGGGACGCAATGAAGCACATAATAGCTGGTTTAATCTGGAATTGCGCAAGCATGGCGGAGTGGTAGAGTTTTTATTGGGTGGTACACTGTTATTAACATATACCGACCCTGTGCCAATTGAAGGTGGTATACCCGCAGTATGGACAACTGATAATGGTATATCTGTTGCCCGGGTAAGATTGAATTACGCTAATGCTCCAGTAGCCAGAAAAGATATCCGGGTACAAATAGACCAGCCGGAATATGGCAACTGGGTAAATATCGGCGAGACAATAAATATTAACTTCCCAAGGCTCTGTTCAACATCCGGTAGACAGGTGAAGTTACAGATTAAAAAACACACAGCACCAGTTGCAGAAACTGATGATGCAATAAAAATTGTCGGTAACTCTATTGCGTTTACTCCCAAAGCTGTAGGAGATCATTGGTATGAAATTACTGGCGTTGATGGCGATGTTGTTTCTGCACCGTTTAATTTGATAATCACAGCCTTTGATAAAACAAAAACTATTGATAATTCCCACGCGCTGTACCTGTACAATTTTGATACCGGCAAAGGGAACAGAGTATTAGATGTCAGTCCGATCGCACCAGCCTTGAATATTAATATCCCGATAAATGCTAAAGCAGACTGGAACAAAGGCGGATTAAGATTATCATCGTCTACACCTTTGGTAAGTATTGGTACAACATCAAAGTTGCAAGCTATTGAAAAAAGTAAACAGATGTCTGTTGAGATATGGTTCTTGCCCGATACATTGTATCCTAATAATGATTTACCCGAGAAATGGTTCGGCGTATTTTGTACGGCACAGGTATCGGCGGATATGTCGATATTCAATTTTGGGCATCATTCCAACCGTGTTGTTGCTGCTAATATGTATAATAGAATGGTTGAAAATCCTCAGACAACTGTCGGTAGATGGAAAGTCGGGCTGCAACACATTGTTTATACCTGGTCCGGTACCCAAACCACCTTATATGTAAATGGTGTGAGTACCGGTGAAAATGCCACTATCGCCTGGTTGCCGGAACAATGGAGTAAAGTAATCGCCACCTGGCCACCGTTGTTAATAGGCAATGATGTCAGCGGTATACATGGCATAATGGGAACATTTTATAAATTAGCTATTCACGATAAATCATTTGATAAAACTGAAATTATGGAACGGTATACGGCGGGTCCGTCAGTACGTTAATTGTGCAAATAATCCGCCAAATGCTGTAATGTTCCTGTTATTTTCAGGTGCAATGTTCTTTTCGCTAATATAATTTCCGCACACGTCAAACTCTATCGCTTTGTTGATAGTTTCATGGTAAGTATACCCGGTAATATTTCCACAGAATATGCATCTTCCCAGATTAATGTGGAAATGCTCGCGGATAATAGCAGTTACCTCTGGCAACGGTATGTTGGTATCAAGGTCAACATATTTCAGTGATGTATTTCCGTTTATTTCGGTTTTAACGTATAAATACGGTTTGAAATCCAGGTACGCTGATGTTGATAATGTAGTCTGTTTCTTCATGGTTTGCTCCTTATACTGCAACTTTGCATGCTACGATGTTATTTACTATAAATTGAATTGCACCAATGTCATCAACATAACAGTGGTAAAGTGTATTTTGAGGTTTGTTGTATAGTTCACAAGGAGTTTTTACTCGGACTGACCATTCTTTGGGTAACAGCAGGATAAGCAAGGTGATATCATTGCTGGCATTTGATTGTTGATAGTCCAGATATGCTTCCCAAACATCGCGTCGTATGACATTCGGGTCGATTACCAATATAGCGGCATCAGAAAATAACATATCCAACATATTTTCTGGCTGGCATATTGTAGCGCCATTTTCCGCAGCAACTTTAGTCATTTCTGTTGCCAGGTCATCGCAATTTGTAGATAAGATAATCTGCATTTTTGCACCCCTTTGTGTTTGATATATATATTATTATCCAACAGGAGTACAAAATTCTGTCACTTTAGTTTTTATTTAAAAATTATTTATATTTATTTTCCATCGCTTTAAGCTCTTTTTTAACGCTTTTTATCAATTTGTCAGGTGAGATTACTGTAGCCTTGCCGCCAAAGGATAAAACCCAGCGGGTGATAGCTTCCAAACTATTAACAGCCATCAACAATTCGCAATCACCATTGGGGAAATTGGTAATTTGCTGTGTCTTTTGCCAGATTCTTTCTCTAATGTAGTTTGCAGTTTTTTTATCAAATCTAATTTTTACAGTGATCTCCGCGCCTGAAATATTGCCAAATTTAGCATCTATTTGCTTACTGATTTCTTGTTGATCAGGTTCCTCGAAAAATTCCTGCAGCAATCTAACTTCCTTAATTCGACTGAATGCAAAATCACGTATCTCTTCTCTTTTGTGGCAATACCCAAAGAAGTACCAAATACCATCAAAATGGTAAATATGATATGGGTTTACCTTTCTTTCAGATGTTTCGTCATTTACAAAGCTGTGATATTTAATTCTAACAGTCTGATGTTTTTCAATAGCGGTTAAGATATCGGTAAAATAGATACTGTCATCTGCTCTGTCTATTAATTCATTATTCTTCAGTAGTGATACATTTTTAGAAATATTATCGAACTTACCATTGCTGGATGCCTGCATTTCGCGCATTTTATCCAAAGCACCTTTGATTGCTTGTGAATATGGGGTAGTGCGGAACATTTCTGATACCTGCATTGCAATTCCTAATGCTGCAACTTCCTTATCATCGAATGTTTCCGGTGCCAGGTTATACGCTTTTTCGTAATAATAGCCTTCATCACCTTTAGTACGCGACGTTTTTAGTGGCGCGAACATTTCTTCGCGCATCATTTTTATGTCGCGCTTTATGGTACGTTCGCCAACATCACACATATCGGCGAGTTTTGAAATACTCGGTTTTCTGCCGGACGCAATTTCGGTATGAATTTTAAATATTCTCGATACTTCTATTCGATGGTTTGCCATTGTTGACTCCTTATTACCACCCGGTAATTTCTTTGAATGCTGACCAGCCTTCTTTTGGATAAAATTGATGACCTTTGCCACCAGTAATTAATTTGCAATTATCGCTTGCTCCAGCGGAATCATAGATATCTGCTATTATATTAAAATTTTGTTTGACTGCCGTTATGGGAAATATTTCATCGCTTTTGCCGGCAACAACAATTAATTTTCGGGGTGATATCAGGCATGCTAAATCACCCATTTCGAAATATTGTAATGCGCGGGGAATATAATTATCGGCACAATGATTAATCGACCCGATAGAGTCGGTATATGTACAGACACTGCATGATGGCATGGCAGCGGCTATTCTGGTGTCTAAACAAGCGGCATAATAAGTTATGGTTCCGCCGCCGGAATTCCCCATACATCCGATGCGATTAATATCGATTTCCGGGAAATCTGTCAGCGTATCTATGGCGCGGGAAATATCAAAACAACGTTCACCCACCATCGTGCGACCCAGTAGTAAAGATACCATAGATATATGCGAGCATCCGTGTTCTTCGCCACCACGGTTATCATTTCTTTCGCCAAAACAGCGTTGTTCTACTACCAATGCTGCATATCCCTGTTCAACTGCCTGCATTGCAAAATCTCGTCCGCCTGCAATAGCTTCATTATCACCGGGATAACGAGATATTCCCAAAGAAATATGCATACCGGTGGTATGACCTTGCAGGCATATTATTACCGGACATGGAGTAGGGCCATTATTGGGAATCAGCAGGTAACATGGCACATCTGCCCATTCCTCCGAGGTGAATACGTAGCGTATTTCGCGAAATGTTTCACCTCTTATTTCATGCTCAACTCGAATATTTAACGGCATGTCAGTAGATATTTCTCCAATTAATTCACGAAACTTTTTATCTACCTCGTTTTTCCATGTATTAAAATCTGCATCTTGTTTATAACGCAGTGTTCTCGGTGCTGATAGCATTAATTGCTGTTGTTGAAAATTAGGATGAAAAAAATCCATTAGTATCCCCTTTGCAGAATAGCTGGCAATTCCGTGATAGAATTGATTATTATATCAGGAACGGCGATGCTATCAATCGATAAACCTTCAATCTTGTGGTCATTCCAAACAGTGATAATACCTTGTTTTTGAGCTGCCAGTATATCAAAATGCAGGTTGTCGCCAACCATCCAGCTATCTGTTGCGTTAACACCGGCAAACTTTAATGCATCTGAATATATACGTTCGTCAGGCTTTCCATAACCAACTTCACCTTCAACAAAAATGAAATCAAAGTAGCCACGCAGGTTAAAACGATCTATTTTTGCATTTTGCACATTCGCCGCTCCATTGGTAATCATCCCTAACTTATAACCGTCTAATTGCAATTTTGTAATCGTATCAATTGCACCCGGAAACGGGTCAATATATTCTTCGTGAAGACGGGCACGTTCTGTTGCCAGTTCATTTGCATATCTGTCGTCTACTATGCCAATCTTTTTCAATGCCAGAGTAATTACTTCGTATCTTGCTTGTCGCAGGTCGGCTCTTCCTATGCGGTGGCGTTCTAAATCGCTCCAGTACCATTCAGCCATATCATGAATCTCACGTTTTAATAAATCTGTATCAGGAATAGGCTGTATAGACGCACAATTAGCAAACGCCGCTTTCATACTTGGTTCTATGGCGGCGTGATATGCAAGAATAGTATCATCCAGGTCAAATATAATTAATTTCGGTGTAATAATTTCAACAGTCTTCACATATAAATAATAGCATTGTGATGACTTTTTTACAATGATAAATTTGTAAGGTAACAATTAACATTTGGTAAATATTCCAAATCTTTCCAATCCTGTTAATCGATGTAAAATAAAAAATAATAAGCGATAATTAATTTCATATATTACAACCCTATTATGGTTTTTCGACAGCCTGTGGAGTTAGCACAAGCTTTGTGGTATCGAATCCATTTTCACTAAGAAATGTGACAATTTTATTGTATTTCTCATCGTTCATTTGCGCACTGCGACTAAGAACCCATAAATATTTGCGTGATGGTTCACTTACAACTGCGTATTCATATTCATCCCCGAGGGCTATTACCCAATAATCTGCGAAGAAAGGTCCGAAAAATGAAACCCGCAATTTTGAACCACTATTTTTGTCAGCGACATAAGCCTTACCAGTAGCTGATTTTTCTTTGCCATCCAGAGTATATAAATATCCCTGGTTTAGAACCTTGATTGATCCATCTTTTCGTAACGAATATTCAGCAGTAATCCCAACCATATCTTTTTCAAATTTATTAGGATATTTGGAAATTTCATACCATTTTCCAAGATATTTATTCAAATCAACATGTGAAACCGTTTTTAAAGGATTATTTGATTCCGTTTTGCATCCTGTCAGCCAGATAGCAGATATTATTACCGGTATCAGTGATAATAAAATAGTAATCTTTTTCATTTCATTCTCCTTTTATGCTATATCTCTTTAATACCCGTCTGTAATATTATTAAACTTTATATGCTTTTCTACAGTTAAAAGTTATCAAAAATTAGATCTTTTCAAATAATCAATATCATTTAAAGATTTAGTCACCGTTTGGAACAGGGTCGCTTCGATTAACTCAGTATAAACGCAGCCCGGCTCCTTAAAAGCTGTCATTTACCTGAATCATCACATTCACTTCTCTCTTTAATTGTCAGGCAATATCTGAAAATGATGATGAAATTATTATTCCTATTGATAGAAATTTTAGTGAGATGAAATTGGTTTGGTTGATTAGAGCGAATTGAAAAATTATAGTTTTCAAGGTATTTGAAGGGAGCCGGGCTGCGTTTATACTGAGTTAATCGAAGCGACCCTGTTCCAAACGGTGACTGTAATTTTATCCCATTACAATTTATTTTCAGCTAAAAGTTATCAACCTGATGATTATAACTCAGGTTTTGCCATTTGCCATTTGCCATTTACAATTTACAATTTACAATTTGCCATTTGCCGATGTTGGTATATTTAATGTATTATTTGCCTGCATGATTATTGATTTTAAAGATATTCGGGGTATGTTGCGTATTATTGCTTACGACCATCAAAATGGTATTGAAGCGACGCATGATTTTCATCATACCGAACGGGTAGTTATGCTGGCTGTGCGAATTGCAAAAGAGACCACCGGAGGTAATCAGCAATTAGTAGAAATGGCTGCATGGCTTCACGATATTGGCAGGTCAATTCGCGATGATACCCGGTCGCATGCGTTAGTATCGGCGGAAATGGCGGTGTCAATATTGAATGATATCAATATGACTGCTGAAGAGAGAGAAGAAGTTTTAGAAGCGATAAAGGGTCACAGCTTTTCGGCTGGAAGTGTCCCTATGCGACTGACCGGTAAGATTCTACAGGACGCGGACCGTTTGGATGCGATAGGTTCGATTGGGATAGCTCGGACATTTGCGTTATCCGAATGTAGAATGTTATATCATTCACATGACCCGTTTGTAGAAAATCGTGACCCGGATGATGAAAACTATATTTTAGACCATTTTTACGCAAAATTATTGAAATTACCTGACCAAATGCACACTGAGGAAGCCAAACGGATGGCAAGTGAGCGTATAATGGTAATGCATGCTTTTTTAGACGCGCTGCGGACAGAATTAAATACCGCAGATAATAAGACGGGGGAAGAAAATGGTTGATCCATTTGATGAATTAGAAAAAAGAGAACCAGCCGAACAGGTCATTGGCAGGTTTGTGGGTATATTAGTTTTTATCGTTGGTATCATACTTCTTGGTGCGACATTTTCTATTGCTTATAGAAGTTTTTCGACACCGGATTGGTTTTTACCGGCAAGCCTTTTGAATAGCAAAATCACGATTTCACCGGAAAAACTTTACTTGCCACTGGTAATAAAGCTGGTCATGTTATTCGCCATGGGATATTTTGGCTCATTAATTGCATCTCGTGGAGCGCAATTCTTCATGTCTTCAAAAAAGGTCCATCATGATGAATCTGCTGGCAATTGACCAGGGTAATAGTCGAACCAAGTTTTGGGCAAAAATCGCGGACGAAGAGATTAGATGGAGTTGTGTCAGCGGTGAAGAAAGCAGTTGTCCAGAATTAACAACTTTGCCTGAAAATATTATTGTCGCACTATCATCAGTTAATCCGCAATATCGCGATAGATTAGTTTCATTATTAAAATGCAACAAATTATTCGTTCTTTCGCATTCATCCAAACTGCCAATTAAAATCTCTTATAATGATATTGACCGTATCGGCATTGACCGGGTAATGGCAGCCATCGGTGCGGTACGCATCTGCGGCACCCCAGTAATTACTGTATTAGCTGGAACCGCGACAGTGGTTGATCTGGTAAGTAACGACGGCACATATCGCGGTGGCTTTATTGCACCAGGCATATCATCGGCGGCGGAAGGTTTATACGCTGCCGCACCTGCTCTTCCCCGTGTAACGTTAACATCGACCATAACTGTGCCCGGCACAACTCCAGAGGAATGTGTACAGGCAGGTATAGTAGCCAGCGCAATCGGCGGGATAAAGGAAATGGTCTATCGCATATCCGAATTTGATAATATCGGCAACAACGTAATAGTCAGCGGCGGGTGGGGGAGATTAGTAGCGGATTATGTCGGCGAAGGCGTTAATTATACTGAAGATCTGGTGTTGCAAGGTGTAATGTATACCCTTGAATGCATCTGCAATGATATTGAAAGCGTATAATTAATATGAAAAAAATATTTATTCTTTTATTAATATTGTTATCTTTTACCTGCGCATTTGCCGGGTCGGTGATACGGATTATCCCGTTAGAAAATACCGCTGTTTACGCCGCGTTGGAGTCATTGAATAACCTCGGCGCGTTCATACCGCCTGGCGTACAGTATTTTGCCGGTTTACCCGAACGTAATGTGCTGTTAGTAAAAGCGGATAGTCAGGAAGCGGTGGATAACTTCATCAAACTGGTCAAGGTAATTGACACCCGAATGCAGTTGATTTCTGTTAAAGTAGATTTGCTCAAGGTCCGCAAGACCGACATTGATAAAATCGAGTTTAAACCGGCGGGTGGGGGATGGCAGCAGCCCAATTGCGATATCAGCGGTCTGCTGAAACCGGCAACCACCACCAGCAGCGAGAAAAACAGCATTTCTGCACAGGTATTGAAACCGGCAGGAGATATCCCGGCAAGCATCCACATGCCCAACAATATCCTTAACTTCGGCAATCTCACCATCACCTCAGCCGCAATACTGAAAAACGGCAGTATTAACATCAGCATGGTTACCGACGGCAAAACAACAATCCCCACCGTTACATTATCCCCCGCCAAGACTATGGTACTGATGTCATTCAACGGCAACGAAAACAAAACCGGCACCACCGCACAAAACGCCAATGTGAACAGCCAGGCGTCAGACAGCACATTACAGATTGTCTTCGCGGTTACTGCTGTTGTTTTGGAGTAAGGGTGGAGTAGAAGATGTAATTCTATAAATAGGTGACTGTCACTATTTACATGATTTTCACGTTAAATTTTTTGTTTATGAAGGAATCCGATGGCTATTAAACTTCCAAAAATAAAATTAAGTCCAGTAACGATAACATTATTAGTTGCAGGTCTTATTGTTATAGCAACCGGTATAGTCGGTTTCTTCGGTGCTTTTTTGTGTACTGTATTCGCTAAACAAATTCCTGCAAATGTAAATCTTCCACTTGGTGATGTTGGTATGATTGCAGTTGATAGTAATGGCATTATATATTGTTCATCAGAAGGTTATATGCGCATACAACAATATTCGCCTTCCGGGCAATTTATTCGTGGCTGGGCATCACCTTATAAAAGTCCAAAACTTATAATTGATAAAAAAGATATGTTGCATGTGTTATATTATAAAGAATCGCAAACTGTATTTAATAAATATGGAGAGATAATCCCAAACGATAATTCCAAATTACCAGTTCGTAAGAATGAGTTAAGCCAAAAGATTGGCAATGTTACTTACAAAGTTGAATATCCCTATTTATGGCCAACAATTGTAAAGATTCTCCCGGATGGCACTTCGGTAAAAATTATTAAAACATCATTTTTAACATGGATGATTGCAGGACCTTTTCAGGGATGGCTTAAAGTAATTTTTGGTCAGTTTCTTTTATTTCTTGCAGCTATGTCATGGGTGATAATTACATTTTTTATAAAGAAAAGAAATGTTGAGGAATCATCATGACGATACGGTAAATAGTGACAGCCATCTATCTATAATCATCTGAAAATCGAGCCTTTTACATGATACTGGTGTTATGTAATTTCATTGAATAATCAGAAGATGTTTACATATGACCAAATAATGGAATAATTTATATAGTTAATTAATAGGGAGAGTTGATATGCTTATTCGTCCTGTTGGCGCTACTGGCGAGGTTACAGGTTCTTCATTTTTGTTGGAGACTGGTCATCGCAGGTATTTGATTGACTGTGGTTTATTCCAGGGTCATCATGATGATGATGGCAGAAATTTGAAGTTTGACTTTGAACCCGATGATATTGACGCGGTATTTCTTACCCATGCCCATCTTGACCATTGTGGTCGCTTACCTTATCTGCATGTATTGGGTTTTCGCGGTCCGGTCTATTCGACTTCATCGACTTGCGACCTTGCCAATTTTATATTGTTAGACAGTGCCAAGGTGCAAGGTGAAGATTTTCGGCGGCGTCACCGGCGTGGTCAGCGCAGTGGGCAATTTGTAGAGCAGCCAATGTATGAT
>JBIJDE010000579.1:0-3067 GCA_044344305.1 Armatimonadota bacterium | reverse complement strand
TTTTATATCCACTGGTTTTTAATGCGGTAAAGAATTCTGAATAATCATAAGGGTCTCCACCGGTAAAGCCTGTTATTTTCATTCCACTCAAATGAATATGACCTAATTTGCCGCCATCACTGCGAATGATGTCATAATTTTCATCTGCGTGCATCATGTGGTGGACATCCGCAAGTGTTTTAAGGTTGGGAAGATTTAACCGGTCTGTCATTTCTATGCCTTCTGATACTTTTTGTAGAATATTGCATTCTTTCCCCAACGGTTCCATGGTGATTGTAACGTTATATTTCTCGCCGGCTTCGCCTGCAATTGTTGCGGTTTTCTCTAACTGTTTCCATGCCGTAGCCATATCAAATCCATCTGGAACCTGGCGTGATCCACCGCTGCCGAATACTATGATTGCCGCATTGATTTCACCGGCTCTTCGCACTGCGCAGTTAATATATTTTTCCAAGGCGGTGTAATCAACATCTGGACCAGTTGTTTTCAGGTGACCAGGCAGGAAACAATTGAATGCTTCTACTGGCAAAATAGCATTTTCAAAAAGTTTTCGTGATGGTGCGAAAGCTTCTTCGCAGTCACTTGGCATTAATGAACCAACTCCCATCTCGGCGAATTTGAAACCCGCATTTTTTGCATCTTCTAAAATATCAAATCCGCCACAAATACCTAATTTAAACATTGTCTTCCCCTTGAATATGGTTTTTTAAGTATCTTTTTCGTAATTGCCCACAGGCACCTTTAATATCATTTCCCCGTGATTTTCTAACATGAGCATCAAGTCCGTTTTCTTTTAACAGTTCAACAAATTTTTTCGCTTCCTGTAACGGCGGACGCGCACCTTCTTCATCAGAGTTAAGTGGTATTAGATTTACCAGTACCGGGAATCCGCGAATCCATCCCTGCATAGCGTTTGCATCTTCAGGACGGTCATTTTCGCCAGGTACAATGGTATATTCGATAGTAATTTTTCTACTGGTAGCGTGAAAATATCCACGAATTGTTTTAAATAATTCATTTAATGGGAATAGTTTTGCAACCGGAACTATTTTTTCTCTAATTGCTTGCATCGGTGAGTGGATACTGACGGCAAGATTTACTCCCAATGCTTCATCTTTTAATTTTAATATCCCTGGAATTAGACCAACTGTCGAAATAGTTATATGTCTTTGAGAAATATTCAACCCTTCCGGGTCTATCAGCAGGTATACTGCTTTAATAACAGCGTCATAATTTGCCAGTGGTTCTCCCATGCCCATAAAAACAATATTTGATATACGCATGCCGGTATCGGTCTGAACCCGGTAAACCTGGTCGATTATTTCCGCCGTTGTAAGGTTACGAATTAACCCGCCTTTGCCAGTAGCACAGAAAGTACAACCATACGCGCAACCGACCTGTGATGATACACACACTGTGGCGCGGTCATTCTCCGGCATGAATACTGTTTCTATGCAATTATCATCTGCCAGAGCAAAAAGATATTTGATTGACCCGTCAACTGAGCGATTTTTTTCAGCAATATTCAATGTGGTTATTGAAAAATGGTCGCTTAAAGTTGACCGCATGTTTGTCGGCAGGTTTGTCATTTCATCAAAAGATGTGACAAGTTTGTTGTGGAGCCATGAGAATATTTGACGGGCGCGGAATTTTGGATATCCGGCACTTGTCAGTTCTGCTGTCAGCTCAGTTAAGTTCAGTGTTTTTAAATCTTTCATTACCCCTTAATTGTCCTTTTATTGGTGGTAGACGTCAACCCCATATTTCCGGTAGAATTCAGTCATGCAGAGAAATGGCAATATTGTAATATTTGACCTGGGTCGGGTGATGATTAGAATAGCTGATAATTGGCGCGAAGCGTGTGAATTTGCTGGTATTGATTATCGCGAGTATAATTATATTCCTGAAGCACAACAATCTTTTATTGATGCCGAAGATGCGTTGGAACGTGGAAATATTTCATTTGATGAAATGGCAGAAAGATTCATGTTATCCAGTAATGGCCTATATTCAATTAAGGAAATTAAAAAAATATATCTCAGCATAATTAATATAGAGTTTGCAGGAATGGTTAATTTTGTAAAATATCTGCAAAATAACGATTATCATACAGCTTGCTTATCAAATACATGTGATGCGCATTGGGAAGAATTTTTGCATTCTGGTCGATATCCTGCAATTGAAATGCTGGATACTCATCTCGCCAGTCATTTGTTGGGGGTGAGAAAACCAGAAGAAACTATTTATCGCAAAGCGATGGAAATGTTAAAAGCAGATGGAAAATCGATAATATTTTTTGATGATAAAGCGGAGAATATTGCCGGTGCAATGCGCTGTGGATGGAATTCCATGCAGATAATGCCAGGAAAATCATCAATAGAACAAATGCAAAGATATATAAAACAGTTTGAAAAAAATACGCAAAATCACTAATGTATTAATGGCAAAAATATACTATAATACAAATCAGAAAGAGGTTATCAACATAGTAATATGCTGGTAGCCATGGGGAAAGACGGAATGACAGACCATACTCAGTTTGATTCAATGAATGTCGATGATGAGGTATCAGTCGACGGTGGCAATGTTGATGTTAAACAATTGCTGGCAGAGCTGGCAAATTACAAGCAACAGTTAGCGGAAGTAAAAAACTCATACATTCGCGCTCATGCTGATTTTGACAATTTTCGCAAAAGAATGCGTTCGGAGCGTGATCAGGAATTTGGTCGAGGCAGCGATAAAGTTATTACCGAATTGTTGCCGATTATTGACGATTTTGAACGTGCTTTAGATGCTGTTCATAAAGCGTTAGTACCTGAAGCAATGACCAAAGGTGTAGATCTTATTTATCGTCAACTAATGGGAATCCTGGAACGTTATAATATTGTACAGATGGATGCAGATGGACAACCATTTGATCCTAAGTTTCATGACGCAGTAGCAAAAGTAGTTAATGATGACGTACCTGAACATACCGTAATTGGTGTTGTTCAGAAAGGTTACACGAAAAACGGCGACATTTTCCGCCCGGCACGTGTAGCGGTATCGGTTTCTTCAGAGGAACCTT
>JBIJDE010000205.1:0-8183 GCA_044344305.1 Armatimonadota bacterium | reverse complement strand
CAGATACGATCATAGGGATTGATCTTGGAACAACAAATTCAGTTATGGCGGTTTTGGAGCATGGAGCTCCCCGCATTATACCTACTGCAGAAGGGCGAAATTTATGCCCATCTGTAGTTGGCTTTACGCCGTCTGGTGATAGGGTAGTGGGAGATATTGCAAAAAGGCAATTGCTGACTCATCCAACACGTTCTACCGCTTCTATCAAGAGATTTATGGGAACTCGACATGTTGTTACAATAGATGATAAATCATATACACCTCCAGAAATTTCTGCATTAATATTACAAAAACTTCATCATGACGCGGAAGATTTTTTAGGCGAAAGAATTAAAAAAGCTGTTATCACTGTTCCTGCATATTTCAGTGATGCACAACGTCAAGCCACCAGAGATGCCGGACGTATTTCCGGGTTGGATGTTGTGAGAATAGTAAATGAACCAACCGCAGCGGCATTGGCATATGGTATGGATAAAAAAGGTTTGCAAACAATATTAGTTTGGGATCTTGGCGGTGGAACTTTTGATGTATCTATTTTACAGTTAACTAATGGTGTTTTTCAGGTGTTGTCTACAAATGGTGACAACAAGTTAGGCGGTGATGATTGGGATGGCCGCATGATGATGTACCAGCTTCATACTTTAAAAGAAAGAGAAGGGGTAGACCTGAGTAAAGACCGTTTGGTTCTGCAACGTATGAAGGAAGCTGCAGAAAAAGCAAAAGTACAGTTGTCTACTTTAGAATCAACATTCATCAATCTGCCATTTATAGCTACTGCAGGCGGTAAACCTTGCCATTTGGAAATGGAAGTTTCTCGAGATAAGTTTGAAGAATTAACCAAAGACTTGCGCCAGCGAATGATTGACCCGACTGCCCAGGCACTTGCAGACGCAAAGATGATGCCGCGTGATTTAGATGCAGTGGTGCTGGTTGGTGGTTCAACGAGAATGCCTGCAGTACAACAAATGGTACGCGAAATATTGGTTCATGAACCGGTGAAAGGCGTTAATCCAGATGAAGTTGTAGCGTTAGGTGCAGCAATTCAAGGCGGAATTATCTCCGGGGCATTGAATAATATGCTGCTGCTGGACGTTACGCCATTATCGCTTGGAATAGAAACGTCAGGTGGTATGTTCACCAGGGTTATACCGCGAAATACAACCATTCCAACCAGTGAGACGAAGACATTTACCACCTCAAAAGACGGTCAAACGGCTGTGAAAATACATGTTTTACAGGGTGAACGCGAAATAGCGGCGCAAAATAAAGCACTTGGACGCTTTACTCTTGATGGGGTGCGATTAGCTAAACGTGGACAACCGCGAATTGATGTTACTTTTGATATTGACCAGAATGGGATTGTACATGTTAACGCAATAGATCAGGAGACTGGTTCATCGCAGGCTGTATTGGTGAATGTTAGCTCAGGATTAAGCGAACAGGAAATTCAAAATCTAATTAATGAAGCAGAGAAATTTGCCAAATCTGACTTGAAAGTTGTTGAGATTGCTGACTTGAAAACACAAGCTGAACAAATGCTTGATAAAGTTAATAGTGAATTAAATCGAGTCATGGACGATATTCCAATTGTGGAATTAGCCGGGTTTGATCATGCTATTGCCAGATTACGATATGCAGCAGAAGGTGATTCGCCACAGGAACTACGCGCGTCAATTGATTCACTGCGTGATTTGTGTCATGTTCTGGTTGAATACGGTGTAAAAATGGCAGATCTCGGTCCAGCGGTTACAGGATCTATAGCTTCAACTGTTAAAAGTGGTCAAGGGAAAAGGTAACATAGATTTAGAATGGCTAAAATTAAAGATTATCTGCAAATAATGCGGCCAAGGCAGTGGACTAAGAACTTCTTCTGCTTGGCAGGACTTTTTTTAGGTGGAAAATTTTTTGAAAATGAAGCAATTATTGCTGCATCGTTAACGTTTTTACTTTTTTCTCTCATCTCCTCAGCTAATTATGTGATAAATGATATCCTGGATGTAGAATACGATAAAAAACATCCCCGCAAATCAAATCGACCATTACCATCTGGCAGAATGAATATAGTACAGGCATATTTAGTTGTATTTATTTTAATAGTATTATCTGTACCGGTAGCAATGATGCTGGATGTTAAAACAATTTATGTCGCAGGATTATATACTGTGATAACGCTTTTATATTCAATGTATATTAAACATTATCCAGTCCTGGATATACTTACAATTGCTTTTGGGTTTTGTCTGCGGGTGTTGGCGGGTATTTACGCAGTTCAGGTTTTACCAACATCATGGACCATACTTTGTACATTCTTTATAGCTATATTTTTAGCGGCGGTTAAAAGACGTGCGGAATTGGCAAACGTAAATAGTGATGATACTTCAAGGCCGGTGTTGGCAAAATATTCTATGGATTTTCTTGACCATCAGGTGAATACTGCCGCGGCGATGACGATTATTTGTTACGCACTATTTACTACTGCATCGGGTAAAAATCCAGCACTTATTCTTACTGTGCCGATTGTGTATTATGCAGTAATGCATTATTGCCGCAAAGCCATGGTGGATGACGATGGGGAAGAGCCGGAGAAAAAGCTGCTTTCAGACCCGTTCCTTTACGGCGCAATAATTGTATGGATGATAGCGTTTGCTTTACTGCAACAAGTGCCAGCGGGCTGGTTTAAATAATAGCAGGACTTTCGCTTAAGGTCACTTCGACAAGCTTAGTGACCGGTCGCTGAGCCTGTCGAAGCGACCATTTTTCAAGCAGATTTTTCTTGCAAAGCGAAAGTCCTTTAATAATTTTATTCTGCTATAACACTTGTTGATTCCCGAATAATTAACTCAACAGGTAATACAATTTCGCAATTTCCAGTTTTATCTTCAGTGAGCTTCTTAAGCAATAATTCGGCAGCTTTGCGTCCGATTTCTTCTAATGGCACTCTAATAGTGGTCAGAGAACTCCCACTTAAATCAGAAATATTTGATGCTACATCATCAAATCCTATCAGGCTATATCTTTCTGGTACAGATAAATTGGCATCCGATAAGATTTGCCATATTTGCATTGCGGTAATATCATTAGTAGCAACAATTGCGGTAATCTCTGGTTTGTCATTCAGGTCTTTCAGGAAACCAGCTATATTTTTTTCAAACAAGTCAGCATTGGCACCATGTAAATATGTTGATAATTTTTCGGAAACATGTGCCGGGTCAAGAGGGCCTATCCAATGCCAGTGGCATGGATGTAAATATATTTCTGGGTCCAGATTCCATTCTTTCATCGCATGCACCATACCGGCATGGCGTTTCCCAAATACTGATTCATCAACATTATCATAAAAATGCAGAATATGACGATGTCCTGATTTAAGCAGATGCTTTGTTAATTGGTAACCACCGGAAAAATCATCTGCAAGAACTGATGAGCAACCAGGCATATTGTGAATAACACTGACAATTGGACGATCGCTAAATCCATAATCTTCGCGAAATGCATTTAATAGTTCTGGAATTTGACTTCCAAGTATTATCCCGTCTACTTCTCCACGAGAAAAAATAGTTGGGTAGGTTGGCTCTACTGAAGAATTATTATTTGCTAAAACTTGTAATACAGCATAATTTACAGATGACAAAACATCAAGTATTCCATTTGCAATACGCAAGAAATATGGAGCTTGATGAAAATAATGTGGGAATATAGTGGATATCACTTGATTCAGTACTTTTCGACCGTATTTTTGTAATGCCAGTCGTCGTGCAGATTCATGTTGTGATGGTGAATAGCCTAATTTTTTAGCTGCCGCAAGAATACGTTCGCGTGTTGCAATGCTTACTTCCGGGTCATTATTAAAAGCGCGGGAAACGGTAGATTTGCCAACACCGCAATGGATGGCAATCTCATTTAATGTTAAATTCTGCATCGGTTTATGTATCAGGCTTTTCTTCATATTAGTCTCGTTTTATTAAATTTATACCTGACGTGGTGCACATGTGGATTTGCGATTAATTAATTCTACAGGTAAAGAAACTGTTTCTATGGGAAGCGTATTGTCATGCAAATGTCGTAATAACAGTGCTGCTGCTTGACGACCGACTTCAACAAGAGGTACATGAATAGTCGTTAATAAATTGCTTCCGGCAGCATCAATAATAGGAATACTGTCATCATACCCAACCAGGCTGATATCTTCCGGGACACGCATATCGGCGCGTAATAACCCCTGATAAATTATTGTTGCCATGTGGTCTTGACGGGCAACTATTGCAGTAAGTTTATTTTCATTTTTCACTTTTGCTAATTCAGTGTCAACATCTTTAGAGAATTTAAAATAATCTAAACTATTTAAACATTCGTTTGGATTTAGTCCAGCATCAAGACAAGCCTGTCGTGCGCCATTTCCACGTAATTGATGTGGTGTTCCTGCTAAATCAAAAAAATGGCCAATATTACGATGGCCAAGATCTAACAGGTGTTTCATTAATAAATATCCGCCAGAATAGTCGTCGGTTACTACTTGAGAACAGCCGGGTAGGGGTGATATCAGTGAAACTATTGGCCTATCAGCGAATTGGTGGCAGTTTCTTAATTGTTCAACCATTATACTGAATGAACCATAAACAATCGCACCATCTACCTCGCCATGTTCGATGACCATTGGCAACCTTACATCTGGCACACTTGGGTTAAAAGCAGAGGAGGACATAACCATTCCACCAAATCTTTCTGCTTCTAAAACTTCCAATGCACCTAATAATAATGGGTTAAAATATTGGTCATTCGCTGAAATATGGTCATGTACAATTAGTCCGATAAGATATGAAAGGGGAGCCTTGCCAGCTTTTCGATATGCTAATCTGCGGGCAGCCTGGTTTGCTGCAGGATTGTATCCCAATTCTTGCGCAACTTTACGCACTCTTTCACGAGTTTGTTTACTAACATGAGTATCATCATCACTCATTACCGCCCATCTCGCTGCTGCCTTGGATACTCCGCATTGGTCAGCAATATCTTGTAAAGTTACTATGCCGCTGGTAAGCCGTGATGTAGAATTTTCTCGTCTCATTAAAAGTATTACCTTTCATCGTTATTCAGAAATCTTTTATGGTAGCAGCTATTTTCTGCCAAAATGATATAAAATGCAATAAATATTAGTTAACCGGATTACAAAATTATAATAAGATTTACTATGCGTGTCAATAGAAAAAAGCCAGTAATATAATTTTGAATTACTGGCTGATAATGAATTTTCATTACTATTAAATACTATGGTTTTAACCCTTTTGCAAGATGTTGAGGGTATGCACTAAGAGCTTTATACGTAAATGCCAGATCTTTTCCTTCGATTTTCTTAAATTTCCTGAAATATGGTTTGCCGATAGTTCGTAGTCCATCGCTGGTTTTTGCAACTATTTCAAATGCAAATTCATGTGGTTTTAAGCGGGTATCTTTATCTTTTGCACCCCTAATAATGCGGCATTCAATTTTAATCCCCGAGTCATGAGTTGACATGCCATATCCCATCAGCACTTCTTTTAATCGATAAGCGCGATAGTTGGTGTCTGTAGCTTTGATACCTACTTCAATTAATGCGTATTTTTTTCCCGCAAGCAGTTTTCTTGTTTGTTTATCAATTACGATTTTCAATATCACTGCGATTACAATGAAAAGAAATACTACACTTCCACCAATTATATAAGCAATGATAGGTATTGCTGGCATGTTAGCTGGCATGTTACCACCTTTTTTAAGATTTTAATATAAGTTTATGGAAACTCGCAAACGAGTGAAGACCCATATAAATGCGCTAATTATTTTTTCCATAATTGAACAAATAACTGTAGTTCTTAACCGAAAATTTTAATAGAAATCTGCTTAACTGGAATGAAGTATCAAGTCGTTTTTACAGATTTACTGATAAATATTATGCAGGATTAGTGGTAATGTAGTCAAGTTGGTTTTACCTTCAAATGTTCAATTGTTGTAAAAATAAATTTATAAAATATAAAAAATAGTTCGCAGTAATATTTGTTTAAAACTGCGAACTATTGACTATTTATCGGTCTTTAATGTGGTGAATTTTATTCCACTCTTGCTATTCCCCACTCAGCAGGTTCTAAGCGGCATTCACTGGGAACGTCCTTTAGAATGTTTGATGTGGAGCTATTATTAGTCCAATATGCTCGTAATGAAGCTTGTGTGCCGGTAGCGTTGCCGAAAATATAACCAAAGTCTATCTTAACCTGGGTACTTGGTTGTGGTGACCATCCGATGGTTTCGAGTGGAATTGTTACAAATGCTTCAAACCCACCGTTTTTCGGTTTGTAATTACAGCTTATTTTGTCGCAAATTTCGATAGCGTCAAATGATTCTTTACCTGTCGGCGAAGAAAGAACTACTGGAGTTCCGGTGAAGCCTTTAATCTTTGGCCGGTAGATAACTGCAACTGTTTTGCCAGCTTGTCTGCTAATAATAATACGCAAGTCACCCGGTGCCGGTGTCTTTCGCTTCGCATCAGCCATCGGGTCAGTTGCCATTTGAATATCTATTAGATTACCTGCCTTGAATATTACCCTCGGGTCTGTTTCTGCATTTATCAATGCAAACTGGCTGGAAACATCATAAGATACATACAGGTTTTTATCATCATAAGCCGTTTTGACACTGAAAGAACGGGTTGCATCTACAAACTTTTCAACGGAACTTGCCGATTCAAGTGACTTTAATCCACGTACTATTTCCAATTTTTTAGTGTTTGAAAGTGCTTTTTGATAATCAAGTTGTGCCTGCATGGTTAATTTAACATCATCCTCTGTATGGATATATGTTCCGCCGGGTAAACGTTTTACGGTATCCAGTCCAAATATTTCTGTAACGCGTCCATCTTGTGCACCGGCAAGCAGGAAATATCTGTTCATGCCTTCCGGTTTTACTAATTGACCTTGCACAGATTCGGTAGCTATTACATCCGGTCCCAGCCCTTTTCCATCACGTCCGTCGCGAGTAATCATTGCTACATACAACCCATCACGGGTTAGAATATGATATGGGTTGTAATAGGTCACGGCACCGGTGAAGTCACCAGCAACGCACAATGGCATCGTTAAACCGTGTAGTTTACCCGGTGTTACCATCGGCAGGTTCAATGATGAAGGCCAAGGCAGAATATTCGGATAACCCCACAGCATTTTTCCATCGCGGGTCCAGCGTGCAAGGCCAGGATTTAAACCTGGATTTAATGTGTAAACGGTATCATCTTTGTCATCAAGCCATAATGATGTCGCGTTTGCGTTGCTTCCCTTAAATGGGATATCAGTCTTTTGGCTGAAGTCGTAAATAGGTCGTCCTTCATCAGTTATCTTTGCAGGTTTATAAATCCACCCGGCATCGCACCATGCATTCAAATCAGCATCAATCCAGTTAAATGCTGTTTCCCCACGTCCTGATGGCGATATAGCCAATTCTTCCGGTTGTACTTCCTGATCGTCATTCGCATCCTGCCATAGGAAAGCACCAGCCTTGGTTTTCTCATAGATATCTTTCATTGCTGGGTATGGCATACCACCACCAAATGCTCCAAATGCAACGCGAATTATTCCGGCAATTGGTTTGAATACGTCACCAGATCGCATATATAGCATGTTGCTGTAGTCGCGCATTCCCCATGCAAATTGTTTACCATTCTTTGCGGTCATCACACGAACGTGACCGGCGTACCCATCTGCCGAAACATTACCAATCATATTTGGCTTGGTCGAACGCCACATGGTGCTTATTGGGTAGCAACTGTTCTTTGTCCAATCAACTTTCCATACAGTATTATGGCAATATATTTCATCAGGATGTTTTGGGTCCATCCATAGCCACCCGAAATAAGCACTTCCGCCGAAGAATTCATTGGCTAAACTGCCATCTTTGGAATTCCATACACTGAATCTTTTGGGTGAATCAGGAGTTTCAGCTACCCAGATATTTCCTTTTGTATCGACTGATAATCCACCCGGTTCCAGCATACCATCTTTTTCATATTTACCTTTTGCCGGTCTGCCGCCTGTCTTGCCAATACTGCGCAGATATTTGCCATCAGCAGAAAACACAGAAACATTCTGAAGGTTTCCGCGGTTGCTGATGTAAATATTTCCATCTACATCAGTTGTTATAGCAAAAGGTTTGTCAATTTTTTCTTT
>JBIJDE010000103.1:0-11919 GCA_044344305.1 Armatimonadota bacterium | reverse complement strand
ACTACCATAACTCCCCTCCTTGCCAAGGAGGGGGCAGGGGGTGGTTTGGTTGATTATATAATTAGTATTGTTGTGCAAAAGCATTTTTAATTTTTAATTGCCATTATGCAACTCACCCAATTAATCCCTTAACTTTCGCTCCCCATGCATCGTATGCCTTGGCGGTAATGTGGACGCCATCGGGAGATAGCATTCCTGGTATCTCTTTACCATCTGCGGTGATGAATACATCGCGCATACTTACGAATTTAGCATTGTATGATGGCGTTGCCGCTTTTATTATTTCATTTATCTGGTCAACTTTGCTATTTAAATGCAATATTCCAGCACCTACCGAGAATACTCCAAAATGAAATAAAATGGTGTCTGGCATTTTCTCGCGCATTGCCTTGCCGCAGGCGATTGCTCCGGCAGCTACTTCTTCTGCTGATGTATCAGGCCAGAAATTGTTAATTCCAATCATGAGAGTGGCATATTTGGGATTAATTCCATTAAGAATGCCGTTTTCAATACGCCATAATACATGTGAAGTCTGGTCGCCGCCGATGCCATAATACAATGTTTTCATACATGGGAGATGCTTCTGATAATCACCTGACCACGCAATAGCCTCGGTTATGGAGTCACCCAGCAATAGCAAGTCAACCTCGCCATTAAAACCGGCAATAGTCTGGGTCTGGGTAAGCTGGTTAGCGAAATTATTAAACCATTTAGCTTCACTTTTCGCCGCAGCAATTTCTGAATTGAATAATGTCATTTTTTACCTCTTTAATTAATTATCAATTGCACATTTCCTTCATTCTTCATCACTACTTCTATCCCTTTTGGAACAGTCAGCGTACCTGTAATTACATCACCATTTTTCTGCAGGATGGCTGTCACCGGGCCATGCGGAGTTGGCACTATCACCTTTAAACTCTGCAGGTCGCACATTTGCGGGTCGAATAGCATGGTATCCCAACCCGGGGTAAGCGGGATGATGCCGGCGATGCTTTTCACCAGATATGTTGCCGGTGACGCCCCCCACGGATGACCTACGCTGGATTCCCAATCGCCATTTATCTCGTGATTTTCCGGGGTTGATGTTAATCCATTATCAACAAATCCACCCCATAAATCGCGGATTTCCGCCAGCATTTCCGGTATTCTACCTAACTGGTGCAACACCTCGAAAAGGTGAACGCGGAAAAATGGACCACACATCTGCAACACCCCGGGTTGTTTCCATGTGCGGTCAAGACAATCATTCGGGTCATCCACCAGCCCGGCTTCAATCGCCAACAGGTTCACATGCACACTCACCTCGGGTGACTGTTTTCCGTCAACCACACAATCAACAAAAACTTTGCGGTTTGCGTCCCAATGATTTTTTTGTAACAGCACTTTTAACTCATCAGCAACTTTTTGTAATCGTATTCCATCAGCAGTATTGCCGGATGAATTCAACATATTTGCAGACGATTTCAATGCCATATATTGCAGAATATTTATCGCCGTCGGTATACCATCGTGGCGAATACTGCGTACTTTACCATCTTCAAGTCCGGGATGGTCTACCCAATTCCAACCGGTGACATTACGCAATCGCGAGTCACTCGATACAGAAAATAACTGCTGAAATCCGTCCATTAATTTAATAACATTCGGCAATAAATTAAATACAAAATCGTTGTGACCGGTATATTGCAGATGCTGTTCTAACTGGATAGGCCATAGAATTGTTTGATCAAGTAGCCGGTATTGCTCCGGGGTAGTTACACACGGCTGATTAGGTTGAAATATACCATCTGGCATCTGCCCCTGAGCATACAGTGTATGCTGCCATTCAACGATTTCATGGTTGCCAAATAGGTGATAGCACGCCATGTTATGTACAATATTATCACCGATATACAGCAACTGTTCGCGCCATGGACCATCCATTATAATATCTTGCGACCCAAACTCCATGGTATTCCGGCAAATATCCCATACGCTATTCAGTCGTGTTTCATTACTGATAAATTGACCAGTATTTTCGTAATCATAATGCCGATAAATCGCGCTTACTTTGCTAATCACTGCGCGGGCACCCTTTGCTCGCACAATAATTACCACTACCCGGGCAGATTTATATTGAAAAGAAACTTCATAATTTTGCGAGCCATCGCGCAGGATAACCCGGTCAGTGTATGCCGCCGGTAAAGTCAACCCTTCAACACCGCTTAGTCGTTCGCTATAAACAACGTCCAACTGTACCCCGGCGGTGGCATCTGCTATTTCCATCCGTGGCAGCATGGTGATGCTTTTGGGGAACTCAAAAATAATGGCAAAATCTTCATCTTCAACGGTAAGATTCACAGTGCCGTCAGCATTAAGAACACAACGATTTTCCGGCAATATCACATCAATCATCGGCCGATGGTCAGGGTCGATCTTTACCAAACCTTGAGTAAAATCGCCATCGATTGATGCTGCCCATTCTACCCGATTGCCGCCAACCGGGCAGATATCCCATCCGAATGGCAACATATTATGTTGAAACTCTGTCGGTGCCGGGAATGTGCCGGTTATAACATGTTCTCCTGCTGTTAATTCAAGGAAGATTGGCTGGTATATCTCTACCCATGGTAATGGCGGGTCAATATGAAATTGTTTTTCTTCACCATCCACCCATATTTTCATCCCTAATCTATAATTGAAGTAAAAGGTAATCTTCATAGATTCTTCAACAGAGTATTTTATCTGCCAAATATTATCTGATGAATTTACAGGAGTTGATATAAATGCGCTTGCCTCGCGATATTTCCCTTGTTTCACAATACGCTGTGGAGTCACCACTTCTTCGTAAAGTGAACGTAATGGTGATGGCAAAAACGCAACATTGTCCCAATTATTAACATTTGGCTGCAACCATTCACTGTCATCAAATCCAGGTTCAGTCCAACCTTGCGGCTCCAATCGCATGTCGCGCAATTCCTCATGACCGATTAATCCGTTATGACGTCGCGCCTGTAAATATTCATCAGCAACGGCAACCCGCCAAATAGAGGCATCAGCAAAATTGCATTTACCCGCGTTACCATCGGCGGCAAACATTATCGAAGCCGGCAGCAGCACCCCGGGAATATCATATTCCGGCTCTCCCCATGCGTGCAACAGCAACGCAACAATATTTTCGCCAGTCTGTAGATATGGTGTAATATTAAATTTCTCATAACGCATTTCATCGTCATGATGTCGCACATAGGTACGTCCGGCAAAAACACCATTTACCCAAACATTGGCAAAATACCTGACGCCAAGGTGAAACTCAGCATCACTGACAACGGTATCAAGATTAAAAGAAGCCCGCGCATATACATAGCGGGATTCCATCGGAAGGCTGAATATCTGCATATTTACCCCTTATTTATTTTTAATTACGAATTATTAATTACGAATTACGAATTTAATTCACATCGATGGGCAGGATGGGTAGGATATGTTTTGCTTCGCAAAAATTTAATATTGTTAATCATGTAATAACCTTAATTTAAACTCCCCTCCTTGCCAAGGAGGGGTGGCCGAAGGTCGGGGTGGTTTTCGCCTACCACAAACCTGCAACCGAAACATTTTAAAAATAAAGTTTTTGCAAGAACCCCGTAATTCGTAATTTCACTCTTCTCTCTTCACTCTTCTCTCTTCATTCTTCACTCTTTCCACATCTTTAGTCTTCCATGCAGCGACAATAAATCTTGGCAGGGCAGTCATTCTGGATAGTCGTTTGGGTTCCTGTATCAGGCGGTACAACCATTCCAGGCCGACTTTTTGCATCCATTGCGGAGCGCGTTTCAGGGTACCGCTAATTACGTCAAAACTGCCGCCGATACCAATCATGACAGGGACGTTCAGGGTGGTGAAATATTTACGGATGAATTGTTCCTGCTTTGGGATGCCAAGGGCAACGTATAAAATCTGCGGGTTGGCGGCGATTATCTGACGAACTATCTCTGTCTCTTCCTCAGGCTTGAAATACCCGTTGCGTATGCCGGCGATATTTAATGTTGGATATAGCGCCTTTAGTTTTTCTGCCGCTGCCGTTGCTACTCCCTCTGCCGCGCCAAACAGGTAAACAGTATAGCCTTTTGTCGCCGCGAGTCCTGATAATTTATCAACCAGGTCACATCCACTCACCTTGCCTGGCAACTTACCGCCACGCATCTCTACCGCTAACAGCGCACCGGCACCATCCGCGGTAACCATGTCGGCGGCACGTACCAATTTGGCAAAATCCTCGTCTTCCGCCGCGCGAATCAGCCCGGATGCGTCAGCGGTGAATATGTGATGTGGGCCACCAGTGGTAATATACTCTTCAATGCGACACAATGCACCATCCATATCAACTGCGTCAACAGGAATGCCTAATATCGTGACACCATTGGTAATAATAGGTAACTTTTTTATGCGGCGTTTTAATAATGCACCGGCAATAATAGCCGCTGCACTACAAATAATAACAGGCGAACATCCCGATTTTACATTGTTTTTCATCGGGATAATTATACCTTAAAAAGGTAATCTTAAGAAACTACGACTTTGCACCTTTAAACATCGACTTAACCCAATTCCAATTTAAAATTAGATGAATTAAGCCAATTAAAACTAATGCAATGCCATTAAATTTGTGTGCCAGAAAGATAGTAAAACCTAACTGTGTATCTTCACCAACCTCAGCAAATAAAAGTCCAACAGCAATAATTTGAATAAAAAGAGATATCATCAATAATGGATTGATGATTTTAAGTGCTTTCTGCTTCATGAATTTTCCTCCGATATAATGCTACCATTATACACTTATTTTTAAACACAATGAAGGGGGCAATGGATTAGGTGTTAGGTAGGTAGAATACAAATCCGAATAAAAAAGTCATTATTTTAAAAAGGTTGTAATAATTCAACGTGGGTTTCACCCACAACCCAATTTTATTTAAATAGTTTAAGCCACATAGATATCCTCTGTGTTACTTTGCGTTGTCCTTTGCGTTCTCTGCGGTAAAATAAAAACTATCATCAATATGTTATCCCCTAACTTAACCGCAGAGTTACACAGAGTTTAGCGCAGAGTTACACAGAGATAATAATACCAGGACTTTCGCCTTTTTATAAATATCGTAGGGGCAATTCTTTGTAGTTGCCAATATTTCAGAAGGTAATTTCAATCTGAAAACTGAAAACTAATACCCCATTATCATCCCCCTTTAGTCTTATTTAATCATCAAAAAATTGATGTTAATTAAAAAGTTTAGTATTTTTAATATATTTTAATCGATTAGTATAGATTTTTATATAAATATATGTTAGGATAATTTCATTATGAGCAAAAAATTTTCTACATTAAAAGATATTGCGCGCCAGGTTGGCTGTTCTACTGCTGTAGTATCTACAGTTCTTAATGGTGCCCGTGGCAATACCGGCGTCAGCGAGAAGTTGCGTAAAGAAGTTATGACTGTTGCAAAGGAACTTGATTACAGGCCAAACTTTTCCGCTCGTTCTTTGCGAATTCGCGAGTCAATCGGCCCGGCTTTTCTTTTTATCACCGCTACCGAAAGAAAAGAAACATTTTCTCCATATTGGGGACAAATTATCAATGGCGCCGAGAATTGTGTTGATTCACAGGATAAGAATCTGGTAGTTATCGGTGAAAAAGAGACTGAAACTGATTCAGCATTGGAACGCAGATCGTTGCGTTACCTGCATGAAGGTAGAATCGGCGGGTTAATTGTCCCCGGATTTTTATCAAGTTTGAATATTGGACATTTCCAGGATTCTGACGGTCCCATAGTTTGGATATTGGATGGTCCGGAAGAATCAACTCATCCACATGTCAATATGGATCCGGCGCCCGGCATAAATGATGCGGTGGAACACTTGCACCAATTAGGACACACGGAAATCACCTGGTTCTGCGCGGATGCTGAAGATGATAATGGGATGCAGATCAGGCAATTTGCTTTTAATACCGCTTGTAAAAAATATGGTGTTACACCGATAATTGTCAATTTTTACAATTCAGTAAACTGGTGTTTTGATCAAGAATATTGCAATAATGATGACGAAATTATTCGTGCGTCGATAGTTGCTGCGTCAGAAATCTTATCCAAACCTTCGCATCCGACTGCTATCATTTGCAGTCAGGAAATCATTGCTACCGGCTTGTATTACGCTTCATTGCAGAAAGGTGTGAATATCCCGGACGATTTATCTATTATTGGATTCGATGACTTTTTTGCCAATAGAATGTATCCACAGTTAACCAGTATCAATCATAACCTTTTTGGCATCGGTAAACGCGCCGCCGAAATAGCATTGGAATGTGAACGTGATGCAATCGTTATGGAAAATTATCGCGGTACGAAAGAAGTTGTACCAGCATACCTGGTAATTAGAAACTCAACCGGCAAAAAGAAGTAAAGCTACGATTTTTTTGACATGATTAACATGATTTCGGTTTAGGAAAAATCATATTAATCATGTCAAAAATTATCAATTAAAACTCAATCCCTCGTCGTGCCGGTATTCCCTGTTGGTATGGGTGTTTATGAGGTTTCATTTCAGTTATCAGGTCGGCCATGTCGCTGATTAACTCGGGAACATTTCTGCCGGTGCAAACAACTTCTACGCTTTCCGGACGGTTTGTCAGAGTGTGAATTACATCGTTGGTTTTTATCATATTGTAATGCATGGCTACATTTATTTCATCACAAATAACAAGATCGTAATTACCACTGCTAATGGCATTTTCCGCAATTTTCCATGCTTCGGCGGCGGCGGCGTAATCTTCCTCGGTCAGCCCGCCGGTGGTCATCAATCCACTATTTTTCTCCGCTGTACGTACCACTTCAACGCCTAATTTGCGCAGCATCGCCAATTCACCACTCATGCTACCGCCCTTTACGAACTGGACGAATATCACCCGCAAGTCGCTCCCCCGCGCCCGCACCGCCAACCCTACAGAAGCAGTAGTTTTACCCTTCCCTTCACCGGTATATACCTGTATACAGCCTTTTTTAAGTGGCATAATAGTCTCCCTTAGAAATCGTTTGAAATCGTCCGCACGACCGAAATCGAAATGTTAATTTGCAATTTGCAATTTGCAATTTGCCATTTTCACTCTTCTATCTTCTCTCTTCTCTTCGCTGCGGTAATCCATACCATCAGCAGGCTGATGTCTGCGGGGGTTACTCCCGGTATTCGCGCCGCATGGCCCAGGGTTGCCGGGCGCACTCGTTCCAGGTGGTCGGCCGACTCGCGGAGTAATCCGCGTATTTCGCGATAATTTATTTCTGTTGGCATTTTCCACGCTTCCAGCCGTTTTTGTTTTTCCACCATGCGTCCCTGGCGCTTTATATAACCTTCGTATTTGATAAATGTTTGTACCTGTTCGGCGGTTGTTTCTGATATTTCGGCGGTTTTGGGGTCGCATGCCCGCAGGTCTTCGTATGTCACTTCCGGTCGGCGCAACCAGTCGGCGGCGGTGGATATGCTTGCCACATCAATACCGCAATCACTGGGCGAACTGTCGTTGAGCCGGTTAATTTCATTGGTAATCGCATCGCGATGGGTGCAGAAACGCTGATATGATTCATCGTCGATTAAACCTAATTCGTGTCCATAGTCGGTCAGGCGCATATCGGCATTATCCTGGCGCAATAACAGGCGATGTTCCGCCCGTGATGTCAGCATACGGTAAGGCTCCGCCGGGCAGCGGGTCACCAGGTCGTCGATGAGTACGCCGATATATGCCTCGTCGCGTTGCAGCACCACCGGCACCTCGCCGCGAATATATTGCACCGCGTTTATCCCGGCTATCAGTCCTTGCGCCGCCGCTTCCTCGTATCCGCTGGTTCCGTTCACCTGACCGGCACAGAACAGGCCTTTCACGATGCGCGATTCCAGGTTCGGCCATAATCCATCCGGCGGTATGTAGTCGTATTCTACCGCATAACCGGGGCGGACAATCTCCGCATTTTCCAACCCGGGAATGCTGTGGACGAACTCAATCTGCACATCCGCCGGCATACTGGTGGAGATACCCATCGGATATACCAGATTCGATTCCCAGCCCTCACGCTCCAGAAATACCTGGTGGCGATTCCGCTCGGGGAAACGCACCACTTTATCCTCGATAGACGGGCAATATCGCGGACCACGCCCGCTGATTAACCCGCCAAACAGCGCGCTTCTCTCCAGATTGGCGCGCAAAATCTCGTGGGTGTTTTCGGTGGTATAGGTGATATGGCACGGCAACAGTTTTCTTTCTGGCCAGGCGGGATTTTGCCAGTAAAATTCATAAGGCAGCGGAGTTTCTGACGAATTTTGTAATTCGCAATTCTCGAAATTGATGGTATTAACGTCGATTCGTGGCGTAGTACCGGTCTTGAACCTGCCTAATTTTACCCCGGCGTTGATTAGCGACGCGGATAAAAATGACGCTGGCGGTTCTCCATATCTGCCCGCTTCGGCTGTCACTGACCCGGTGAAGGTGCGTCCCTTCAAAAATGTCCCGGTCGCCAGCACTACCGCTTCCGAGGTAATTTCTCTACCATCGGAAAGTCGTACCCCGGTAACGACTGAATCCGCCACCATGATGTCGCTAACCTCGGCCTCGATAATCTCCACATTATTATCGCGCAGCATCTGCTGCATCACCAACGGGTACAACTCCTTGTCCACCTGTGCGCGAATCGCCTGTACCGCCGGTCCCTTGCTGGTATTCAGCATCCGCGAATGCGTAACGGTAATATCCGCCACCCGCGGCATTGCACCGCCAAGGGCAGCCACCTCGCGCACCAAATGCGCCTTCGCCGGCCCGCCTATGCTGCAATTACACGGCAACTGCGCAATGGTATCCACCCGCAAAGCAATCAGCGCCACGCTAACCCCGCGGCGAACCCCCGCCAGCGCCGCCTCGCACCCCGCATGACCCCCACCAACAATAACCAAATCATAAAACAACATCGGCTAAAGTATAGAAATTAAAGCGGAATGAGTAAAGGGATGGTTTAAATGGCAAATTGCAAATGGCAAGTTGAAAATTGAAAATTAAAAATGTAAAATTGAAAATTGGCAAATGGCAAATTATGCCTCCCTTTCGAGGGAGGTGTCACCGCAGTGACGGAGGGAGTGATTACTAAAGACTCCCATTTCTGGAAACTGACTGGGACCGCAGGCATCTTGCCTGCCCCCCGGTATCATTCCAGCGGCACGTATACTAAATAGAAAATGTGCAAATTTATGAAATTTATAAGCCTTTCACCTATTTGCAAAGTGCCACTGAATTTCAGCTGGGGGCAGGCTGGAAGCCTGCGGTCCCAGTGATTTTGTCTGAACCACGATTTATGAGATTAATGGATTATCGGATTATGATAATTAGGAAATTTATAAATTTGCAATTTCTCGAAACTCTTCACTCTTCTACTTCATTCCCATCGTGAAGATAAATGGCAGGAATGAGAATAGTTCGTCATCTTCTTCTTTTAATTGGTGCATGAATATGATGTCGTCTACGTTGAATACCGGGTAATATCCGCCATAGTTGCCAACGGCTTCGAGGATTAACGGGTTTGTTCCGGCGACGTTGCTATCGATTGCGGACTGTAAGTTGCGTGAGTAGCGGATTGGGCCGGCGGCGGCTTTGTCTAATGGTATGTCATTAGGATTCCAAATCTCTTTCCCGTCAAATCGTAGCATACGAGGCAGTAGTGATGGTTTTACCTGGGCGTTATCATTATTAATTATTATACCGGTGTAGGGTCCATCGGCTAATTGTGGAGTGTGACCATGTGGAATTGTGATGGTAAATGTAATATCTTTCGCTTTAATGGATGATACTTTATTTCCTGTTACATTATATGCCAGAGCGGTAAGGCCATTCTCGCCAAATATCGGCAATACACATACGATTACATAACGCTTGTTTTTTTTATCGGGGTAATCAGCAATTATCTTTACCTGATCTACCATTTTTTTAATAATATCATCCGAATCTTTTACTGCGTCGAAAATCTTTTTTTCTGCATCAACGACAATAGTTGGGATGATGTTTTTCATCTCATTTCTCATTACCTGGTATGCCGCCTTGCGGGAAATAATTAATGAGTATTTATCAAAACTGGTGATATAGCTTACGCCTACCGCTTCGATGCGTTCTGCCGCCCAATTTGTGCGGGCATTTGCACGGTCAGTGGAGATAATAACGCCGGTGGGTAACGGAATAACGGCAATATCCGGTACTGTTTTTTCAATTGCGAACACCGGTAATGATATTAGAACAATTATCAATAAATAGAAATATTTCATTTCAGAGAAATCCTCATTTACCCTTTCGAATTAATGATTTACCATTGCCAAGCACGATTGCTACTGCAAATTTTGATAAGAACTTGGATTTTGAATCAGCGAAAATTAAAGCATCATTGTCAGAATCGGACAATACCATATCGCACGGGTTAACACCCCCGATGGCTATCGGGCGAATTATTAACGGGTTTGTCCCAACTCGTTTACTATCTACAGCATTTTTAACGTTATCAAAATAACGTACCAGTGCATTATCAGACACATCAATGGGATTAATGTTGTCAACACCCCACAGGCATTGACCATTGTCAGCGATTAACCGCGGTAAAAATGTTGGCGAATAGTTGATGCCGGTACAGTCGAATATTACTCCGGTGTATGGACCAGGCTTATTCTCAATATCATCTTTGCCGGTAACTTTTTTTATAGAGCTTTGGGTGGTTAAAGACACGTCTTTATCTCTTAGTCGCTGCATATTTGCCAGGGCGCGACCGGCTACGTCATTCAGTGATGTTCTGCCGTACATTTGAATGACAAATGTGACAGCCATAGTTCTATTCTCAAAAGTCCATTTTTCTACTACTGGATCCATCGATTTTTGCATCAATTGCTCCAGCAAATCATTCGATGAGTTTTCAGTGAATACTTCAACGCTAAAGGTAGCATAACTGGTGAGCGGCAAATCTCCGACTGCTTTATGCATAGCACCATAAGCCCGCCGAATTGCATCAGCGCGCGCAATATTTTTTGCGGCGGTGCCAATTTGCGATATCGGGCATTTGCCGTCAACCGTAACATATAATTTGCCATTTTCCCAATCAATAATCACGCCGGACATATTCTCTTGAGAAAAAGACGGTCTTTCACTTTCGTTAAACACATTAACTTGTGGTAATGAATATGCGGATATACCGATTAATACCAATACCAGCAGCAACAAAATCTGTCGCATGCTATCCCTCCTAACGGGTTACATACATCGTTTGTATATATTATCATAAAGAATACCAACATTGAAAGGGGAGGGCGGCGGGGTAACAATTCACCTTTTGTAGATATTTTTTATTTTTACATCGATTAGTAGGATTAAAAAGATTAAATATCAGGAGTTATATTCAGGAAAACTGGGTAACCATAATGGATTGCCATTACAATACCAATAAAAATATCACCAGAAATTATCAATTCAAAAGTCTCTGCAACCGGTAATTTGACCTGTTAAAGTTTCCTATAAATTCTGTAAGATAATTTTATCTTTTCAATCCTGTTAATCGATGTAAAATGAAAATTTATTGATAGGAAAAGGTAAGCAAATGTTGAATATATAAACTATGGCAATTGATACTGACGAATTATCAGATGAAGTTTATGAAGCAATCATAGGTGGGGCAGAAGAATTTAACCATGATTTAACATTACAATTTGGTGTGTTATCATACCGTTGTAGTGATGAAAACGATTATATAAAGAAATCAAAAATGCTCATAAAAGAAATGTTAAGGTATGATAAAGATGACATTCATGATCTGTTTTATGGAAATCCACCACCCAAGAAACAATTTCATGATGCACTAAACAAAATTCTTGAAAATATCGCAA